>DOUW01000001.1 GCA_003520365.1 Massilia sp. | reverse complement strand
ACCCACCCTACGAACCGGTTCCCGCAGGGTGGGCACCCGTGCCCACGCGGTCTCACCGGTTGAATAGACGCGGTGCGGCACGCGGCGGCACGACAGCGTGGGCACAGGTGTCCACCCTACAAACCCGAGCGCAGGGGCGTAGGGTGGGTTCTCGAACCCACCATCTTCATCGCGCGAACAAGCGGTGGGTACGAGTACCCACCCTACGAACCGGTTCCCGTAGGGTGGGCACCCGTGCCCACGCGGTCTCACCGGTTGAATAGACGCGGTGCGGCATGCGGCGGCACGACAGCGTGGACACAGGTGTCCACCCTACAAACCCGAGCGCAGGGGCGTAGGGTGGGTTCTCGAACCCACCATCTTCATCGCGCGAACAGGCGGTGGGTACGAGTACCCACCCTACAAACCCGAGCGCAGAAGCGGAAAAACCCGCCGGGACCAAAGTCGGGCGGGTCTTTCTTCCACTGTACTGCCTGCGCGGCCAAGGCCGCGCGCCAACCGGTCTATTAGGCCGACAGGGCTTTCAGAGCAGCAGCCAGGCGGCTCTTGTGGCGAGCGGCCTTGTTCTTGTGGATGATCTTCTTGTCAGCGATGCTGTCGATGGTCGACACGGACTGCTGGAAGATGGTGGTTGCAGCGGCCTTGTCGCCAGCCTGGATGGCTTTGCGGACGGCCTTGATCGCGGTACGCAGGGTCGAACGCTGAGCGCTGTTGTGTGCGTTTTGCTTAACTGCTTGACGAGCGCGTTTGCGCGCTTGTGCGGTATTTGCCATGGAATTTCCTAAATCGGGGTCAAGTTGCGTTTGCAAACATTAGCGAGTCAAACTGGCCCATTCCAGTGCCTGCCAAACATAAGTGTCTGCTAACAGAATTCAGTACAGCCCACGATTATAGCGAAGGAATCCACGCCTAGCAATTCATAATTCACTATTCTCGCCAGATGAGCCGTGTGCAGGGTGTTGCCCAGCTATAATTACGCCCCATGAATCTGCTCAAGACCCTCGCTGCAATCTCCAGCATGACCATGGTGTCCCGCATCACGGGCCTGCTGCGCGAAAGTCTGTTCGCCGCCACCTTCGGCGCCTCGAACTTCACCGACGCCTTCAATATCGCCTTCCGCCTGCCGAACCTGCTGCGGCGCCTGTTTGCCGAAGGCGCCTTCTCGCAGGCCTTCGTACCGATCCTGACCGAATACAAGACGAAACACGGCCAGGAAGCGACCAAGACCCTGGTCGACCACGTGGCGACCGTGCTGATCTGGGCCACCATGCTGACCAGCGTGGTCGGCATCCTGGCCGCGCCGGTGCTGATCTACTGGATCGGCGGCGGCCTGCAGCGCGAGCCGGAGGCGTTCGACGCGGCGGTCGTCATGACCCGCCTGATGTTCCCCTACATCGCCTGCATGGCTTTTGTGGCCATGGCCAGCGGCGTGCTGAATACCTGGCGCCAGTTCAAGATCCCGGCCTTTACCCCGGTGCTGCTGAACCTGTCCTTCATCTTCGCCGCCGTCGTGCTGTCGGACTATTTTGCCCAGCCGATCTATGCGATGGCGGTCGGCGTGTGCATCGGCGGCATCCTGCAGGTGGCGCTGCAGCTGCCGCCGCTGATCAAGCTCGGCATGCTGCCTCGCCTGTCGGCCAACCCGTTCACCGGCCTGCGCGACGCCGGCGTGCGCCGCATGCTGGGCAAGATGGGTCCGGCCGTGTTCGCCGTCGCCGCGGCCCAGATCAGCCTGCTGATCAACACGACGATCGCCGCCAGCCTGGCCGCGGGCGCAGTCACGGCGCTGCAGTATGCGGACCGGTTGATGGAGCTGCCGACCGCCCTGCTCGGCGTGGCGCTCGGTACGATTTTGCTGCCGGGCCTGGCGAAAGCCAACACCGAAGGCGACACCCAGGAATACTCGTCCCTGCTGGACTGGGGCCTGCGCCTGACCTTCCTGCTGTCGATCCCGGCGGCAGTCGGCCTGGCGACGCTGGCCACGCCGATGATCGCCACGCTGTTCCACTATGGCGCCTTCGACGCCGCCGACGTGAACGCCTCGTCGCTGCCGCTGATGGCCTACAGCGCCGGCCTGCTCGGCTTCATCCTGGTCAAGACCCTGGCCCCGGCCTTCTTCGCGCGCCAGGAAGTGCGCACCCCGGTCAAGATCGCGGTCGGCGTGCTGGTCGCGACGCAGCTGATGAACCTGGTCTTCGTACCGCTGTTCGGCGTCGCCGGACTGGCGCTGTCGATCGGCGTCGCCGCCTGCCTCNNCTGGCGCTGTCGATCGGCGCCCCCCCCTGCCTCAACGCCGCCCTGCTCTACCGCGGGCTGCGCCGCCGCAATATCTACGTACCGCAGCCGGGCTGGGGCGTCTTCTTCCTGAAGCTGATGGTGGCCGTGTCGGTCATGGGCGCGGTCGCCTGGTTCTGCCAGATCCAGTTCGACTGGCTCGCGCTGCGCGCCCATCCGCTGCTGCGCGGCGGCGCCCTGCTCGGCATCATCGCCGTCTGCGGCATCTGCTATTTCGGCGTGCTCGGCGCCCTGGGCTTCCGCCCGCGCGACTTCAAGCGCCGCGCCAAGTAATCAGCGACCGCCCGGCCGCCCTTCCTCCGCCGGCGGCTC
>DOUW01000109.1 GCA_003520365.1 Massilia sp. | reverse complement strand
CGCCGTGGCGCTCGATGTCGCCGGCCAGCTGGCGCGCGGTGGCGAGCACGGGCGCCAGCGCCTCGATGCGGCGGATATCCGCAAGGATGTCGGCATAGTCGGCCACGATTCTCTCGGCCGGCAGGTCCGCAGTGCCCAGTGCATGTTCGACGAAAGCGCGTAGCTGATCCGAGACGGGACCGGTGGCGCCTGCCAGCTTGTCCCGCAGCGTGGCCAGGCTCGTCATTGCCTCTGCCAGTTCGGCGCGCGTGAGGTGGCGGCGCAGGTGTTCGCGGACACGGGCCAGGTCGGCGTGCCGCCCGAGCAGGTCGCTCCGCGGTACTTGCGCGAACACCTGTTCGGCCAGGCCGGGAAGCATCACATCGTGTGTCGTGGCCAGGGTGTGGGCCCGGCGTGCGGCCAGCGCGACCTGCTCGGTCATGCGCAGTTGTGCAACGTCCGGCTGGAGCAGGGGCAGGGAGAGTAGTTCGGCAAACGTGTTCCAGCGTACGACGAAGGAGAGCAGGCGCGTGTGCAATGCCGCGAATCGCTGTACGTGCGCCCAGTCCCCGGTCGAGCCTGGTGCGAGACCGGCAACGCGGATAGCGCCGATGTGCGGCTTGATGTCGCCGACGCCGAAGGCCAGGAAGCCGAACGGCTTGCCGGACTCTGCTCCGCGCGCGATCGCCTCGAGCGCCTTCGGGTGTTCCAGTGCCTCGCGCGGCGCCGTTACCGGTCTTTGCATGAACTCGGACCTGGCCTGGAGGAGCGCGTCCATCTCCGAGAACAGTGCCTCGAGGGAGGCACGTTCAGTGGCGAAGTCGGCGCGTCGGCATTTCTCGCGCAGTGCGAAGACCCACTCATGCCCGGATTCCTCGAGCTCCCGCACCAGCGCGGCTGCCAGGTCCAGCGCGGCAAGCAGCTGACGGGCATCGTCGAGCACTTCCGGCGTGGTGGCGCGCAGCGGAAGCAGCATACCGGCTGCCTCGTCGCGCTCGATCTCACGGACCGTCTGGAGCACCTCGTGCAGGCGTCCGACCTCGGCAGGCTGGAGGAGGTCGCACGAAGCCGGAATAGTGGCATGGCAGTAGACAAGGTCGCTGCCGAGCCGGCGCCGCGCGTCGCGCAACTGCATGCCGGCCTCGTCGCCGAATGGCGGCGCGTTTTCCGCCGCCAGCGACAACTGGTCGTCGAACCAGCCGAACTGTTCCCGGCCGTCGATCACCAGCTCGGCCATTTTCTGTGCCCGCAGCGGCACGCCGTCGACGTCGATCTCGCCGAGATGCGCGCGGGCGATGTCGTCGATGCGCGTGTCGATCCGCGCCATCTCCTCATGCGCGCGGTCGAGCGCGGCGCGGCAGGCAGCGATCGCTTCCTCTTCCATCCGCGGGTTCAGATGGGTGAGGGTGTGGATGATCGCCTCGATCGATGCCTGGAACTGGCGCATGCCTTCCTTGTCGCCGGAGAGCAGTGCCACGGTCAAGGGACGGATCGATACCGGAATCTTCTCCTGCAGTACCTTCAGGGCCGGTTCGCCCTTGGACGTGACCAGGATGCGTTTTCCCGATGCCAGGTAGTGGCTGATGATGTTGGCGATCGTATGGGTCTTGCCGGTGCCGGGTGGGCCCTGGACTGCTACGCCCGGGGAGCGCGCGAGCTGCTGGACGATCGTCTCCTGCTCCCGGTTGTAGGGCAGCGGAAAATAGAGTTCGCGTGCTTCGCCGCGGCTGGCCGCGCGGCCGGACAGGCCACGGAAGGCGATCGGATCATGCTCGATCACGGCCTCGCCGGGGGGAGTGACGATGCTGAGTGGGCCGTCGGGAATGGCGTTGCCGGCACTGACGCGTTCCTTCAGGCGCGAAATGTCGTCGATCAGGAAGTGGCTGGCCCGCGGACGGGTGAACACGACCCACTGGTTCGTCACCACCAACTCCTCGCTGGCGGCCGGCGCGCTGGCGGCTTCACGGTCATAACGTGCCGACGCCGCGACGTTGGCGGCGACCAGGCTCAGGATCGGTTCGACTGTTGTCGGGTCGAAGGGCGAGACAGTCATGTCCGGGCGTTCACGCAACAGGGTGCGGGCGGCGCGCTCGACATCACCGATACCGGGTACGGCACAGGCGGCAAAGGCGTCGAACTCCAGGCGTGGCTCGACCTGGCGCGGCCGCACGGCGATCGCGTGGCTGGCGCTGTCGATCTCGAGTTCCACGGCCTGGGTGATCAAAGGGTAATGGAAGTCGGCGGAAACTGGCGAACCGGTCTGGTTCGTGGCTGTGATACGCCATGACGACACGCCCATACCCCAGACGAGCTCGGTCGGCCGCACCGCCTCTTCCGACTCCAGGCGCGTCTTCAGCGCAAACAGGTCGGCGTAAAGGGTCATTACCTGACGACGGGGTCTTTCACGCAGGGCCCAGTCGTTCCAGTGCTGCGTATAGACCTGCAGCAGGCGACCGACCCGGGCACGGCGCTGCTCGTCGCGCTGCTCGGCCACCTCTTCGCCGACAATGCCCGCGTCCTTGTTCCGCGCGCTCGCCAGTGCCGTTTCCTTCAGGGCCGGCGGGCGGGCCGCAGGGTCGTCGCCGATCACCAGGAATGGCGCAAGTTCGGGCTCCGGGAGGGCAGGAGCGCGCGCTGCCTCCAGACGATGCACGCGCAGCCAAATGGGCTCGCCATCGGTGTCCACATTGAAATCGATCCAAGGCAATGCCTCCAGATCGGCATAGGTCTTCTTGAACTCGGTAGCCTTCGACAATGTAAAAGCTGCTGGATCAATGTCTTTGGCTTGCTCGACCAGGTAGTCGAGCAGCCCGCTCATGAGCTGGGCAGGGGATTGCATGTTTGTTTCGCGGATGGGCGGTAGGTAGATGGTGGTTCAGCGTTGCGGGAACGTGTATCGTCGCGGACTATATATTCTCAGCAACTGGTGCTCAGCGGAATTGATTTCCATTGAGTAGCGATATATTAACCCCTTCTCAACGGCTCGGTGGTTCCGCTATTGTGCTTAAGCTATTTCGCACACCACCATACGGACTGCCGCGCCGGACAGAGCGTGGTCGGCACAGCTTCTGGTAATCGTCGAGCTCGCTTCCTCAGCGTGAGTATTGGTGATCTTTCTTGCAAATCCGTTGCGTTATCATAATTGGCTATACAACGGCCAAGCGCATCTGCGCATACGTATCGACATGAATCCTGTACTTGACATTCCGATCATCACAGGGCCAGGCCTGTTCAACATCGGCGTTGCCGGGTGTGACAGGTACCTCCAGAGCTTCAAGAATGTGTGCGATCCAGTCCATACGGACGCGGTCGACATGGTCGTTCAGGCGCATCTGACACTGGAAGACACGAATCCGATTGACGACTCGGCAGTTGCCATTTCCGTGAGCGGTCATGTGGTCGGCTACCTTCCTCGTCCTACTGCCCTGGATTTTAGAAAGGCAATCGAGGTGGGCGACCTGACGGAGTACAAAGTGTTCGAGTGCAGAGCGCGCATTCGCAGTGACGGACAGAGCGCTCGTGAGCGCCAGGGCTTGTACGCGGTCTGGCTCGACCTGCCGCAGGACGACGATGTCCAGCCGCCTGCCGCGACAACGCCGACCCCCGTCGATGAATCGCTCATCCGGGTTTATCGCCGTACCGCTACCGCGGACCGACAGATCGATGAACTGATTGGTATCGTCAAGGGCGTAATGGCGGACGGCATGGTAACGCAAGGTGAAGTGGAGTTTTTACTCAGGTGGATAGAGACGAACCGCCAGGCGGCGAACTTATGGCCTGCCAAGGCCTTGTATCCGCGTCTGGCTCAGGTAGCGGCCAAAGGTTTCATGACGCTTCATGAAGAAGGCGAAATGTTGGACTTACTGATGAAGACAGTTGGTGGCAACACCGCACCGCAGGCTGGATTTGCTAGCAACAGCTCGAAGCTGCCCTTGACTGAGCCGGCTGCATCGCTGTCCTTCGAAGGGCGCGCCTTCTGCTTTACCGGGGCATTCCACTCGGGCACCCGGGACTGGTGCCACGAGCAGGTGACGAATCGCGGCGGCCGCAGTATCGGAAACATAACCAGGAAGCTTGATTACCTGGTGGTCGGGGATATCGGGAACGAGGCGTGGGCTCACTCGACACATGGTAGGAAGATTGAAAAAGCCATTGAGTACAACTCGGCTGGTTGTCGGATCGCCATCGTCAGTGAAGAGCACTGGTATTCGCATCTGTGACAGATCCTGGCGACCAAGGGCACGCTGCGGCGGCGCCAGCGCGGTTGCCCCGGCTCGCCATCCAAGTCATTCGCGCACGGCGCCCACGAGCCCGGCAAGACGGGAGCTGCGCAGCGCCAGCTTTTCCAGCTCGGCGATGACGAAGACGGCCAGGCCCGCGGCGACCACCTTGCCCCACTCGAGGGGCGTCAGGCCGGTGGAGCCGAACACCGCCTGCATCGGCGGCGTATAGGTGAAGGCCAGCTGCAGCACGATGCAGGCGGCGATCGCGAGCGGCACGCAAGGGTTGCCGGAAAGTCCCGCACGGCCCAGGGCGGGGGCGAAGATATGGCGGCTGTTGACGAGGTAGAACATTTCCGCGACAACCACGGCATTCACGGCCATCGTGCGCGCCGTGTCGATCCCGGTGCCGGTCCCTAGCTCCCACAGGAACAGTCCGAGCGCACTCGTCATCATCAGCACCGAGACCAGCAGCACCCGCCACACGAAAAAGCCGGACAGCAGGGCCTGCCCCGGCGGGCGCGGACGGCGCGCCATGATGCCGGGCTCGGCCGGCTCGAATGCGAGCGCCACGCCCAGCGTGCTCGAGGTCACCATGTTGATCCACAGGACCTGGGCCGGCGTGAGCGGCAGCGCCAGCTCGAACAGGATGGCGGCGATCACGATCAGCCCTTCGCCGCCGTTGGTGGGCAGCATGAAGAGGATGAACTTCTTCAGGTTGTCGTAGACCGCGCGCCCTTCGCGCACCGCTGCCGCGATGGTCGCGAAATTGTCGTCCGCCAGCACCATGTCGCCCGCTTCCTTGGCCGCCTCGGTTCCCTTCAGGCCCATCGCCACGCCGACGTCGGCGCGCTTGAGCGCCGGCGCGTCGTTCACGCCGTCGCCGGTCATGGCCACCACCGCCCGCCGTCCTGCAGGGCCTGCACCAGGCGCAGCTTGTGCTCGGGGCTGGCCCTGGCGAAGACGTCCACCTCCATGGCCACGCGGCGCAGGG
>DOUW01000110.1 GCA_003520365.1 Massilia sp. | reverse complement strand
CTGGCGGCGAGACGGCCAGCGCCCTGTTCGAGGCGGCCGACGCGCACCTGTACCAGGCCAAGCAGGCCGGGCGCGACCGGGTCGTATGGCGCGGCCACGCTTGAGGCGCGCGGCGCGGCAAAGTACCGGCCGGGCGCGAATCGCGCGATAATACGAGATTATCCCTTACCGGATTCACGTTGCCGCCTTGCCGGCCGAAGGACCGATCGAATGGAACGAAACACGCGACAGCGCAAGGCCATCCAGGAATGCATTGCCGCCGCCGGACGCCCGCTGTCACCGCAGGAGATACTCGAACACGCGCAAGGCGCGGTGCCGGGGATCGGCATGGCCACCATCTACCGCAACATCAAGGCCATGCTGGAAGCGGGCGACATCGCGACCGTGTCGCTGCCGGGCGGCGGCGACCGCTACGAGATCGCGGGGCACGAGCACCATCACCACTTCCACTGCCGCGGCTGCGACAAGGTGTACGAGGTCCACGCCTGTCCGGGGGACATGAAGAAACTGACGCCGGAAGGCTTCGTGCTGGAGTCGCACGAGTTGACGCTGTACGGCTTGTGCAGCCAGTGCCGCTGAGCTAGCGAAAGCGGTGGGCACGGGCGCCCACCCTACGATTGATGCATCCCGTAGGGTGGGCGCCCCGTGCCCACCTTCTCCATGGTCAATGCGCCGGCTTGCCATCCCGCTTGGCCGCGACACAACGCTTGCACCCCCGATGGTTGCGCAGATGCGCCCCAACCAGCAGCACGCTGCTGGCAATCGCCAGCGCCGTTTCCGCGCCCTGTCCGTAGCGCGGGCCGACAAGGAAGACCGCGGCCAGGAAGCAGGCCAGCCCCGCCAGCCCGACCGGCAGCACCAGCGGATCGCGGTGCGCCAGGTAGCCGGGCAGCAGCGCCAGCAGCACCGGCAGGGTGACCGCGGCCAGCAGCATGTCGTGGAAGGCGTGGTCGTGACCGCCCAGGCCGAGCACCGGAAAGGCCAGCACCAGCAGCGGCGCGACCACGCAATGGACGAGGCAGAGCATGGAAGCGGCAATGCCCGCGTAGTCGCCCAGCCTGATCAGTTTTTTCATGCGATTCTCCGCAAGGCGTGGCCGGCCACGCCTTGCCTTTTCCTTGTTACGGTCAGAAGACCAGGCGCAGGCCTGCCGTCAGGTTGCGACCCGGCAGCGGCGCCGCGTTCTTGATGAAAGAGGTATGGCTGAAGGCCAGCTCGTTCGTCAGGTTGTTCACGCGCGCATAGAACTGGGCGGGCAGATTGCCGATGCGGGTCGTGTAGTGGGTGCCGATGTTGAGCATGTCGTAGCCGCCGGTCTCGCCCTCGTACTGCGCCACGTCGTCCTGGCCGCCGACCCGCACCAGCTCCACCATGCCGTGCCAGGACTGCCAGTCGGCGTTGAACCTGGCGCCGAAGCGGTGCGGCGGGATGCGCGGGATGCTGCGGTTGGCGCCGTCCTCGAAGCGGGCGCGCACCATGTCGCCGAACACGGTCGCGCTGAAGACCGGCGAGAACTTGCGCCGCACCTCGCCTTCCAGGCCGGTGAAGGTGGCGTCGCGCTGGGCGTACTCGACCAGCTGGAAGCCCTCGTGCTCGTCCAGCGTGTTGGCATAGATGTAGTTCTTCACGCGGTTGTGGAAGGCGCTGACCGAGAAGGTGGTGGCGCCCGCGAACTTGCGCAGCGTGAGGTCGACATTGTTCGAGGTTTCCCTGGTGAGATTCTCGTTGCCGAGCTCGTAGGTGCTGGTCGCCAGGTGCACGCCGTCGGCGTACAGTTCCTCGGCGGTCGGCAGGCGGTGGCTGCGCGAGACCGAGGCGCGCAGCGAATACTGCGGGCTGAACTTCCAGACCGCGCCGGCAGCCAGCGAGGTGGCGCGGGCATCCGTGTCGCGTTGGGTGTCGCCGTCCACCTCGATGTCCTGCCACTCGTGGCGGGCGGCGGCCTCGAAGCGCCAATCCTGGAACTTGTATTCCTCGGTGACGAAGACGCCGTGCTTCTTCGTGACGGTGGACGGCACATAGGCCTCGTCGCCGACCGTGCTGAAGTCGCGCGAGCTGGTCTGGGCGCCGATCACGCCGCGCCAGCCGGCCAGGGGCTTGTGCTCCAGCTCGACGCGGCCGTCGTGGGCCTTGTTGAAAAAGCTGGTGGCCACGACGCCGTCCTCGAGCTCGTCGTGGCGGTAGTCGGTGATCGAGGCGCGCACGCGCAGCTTGCTGAAGCCGGGCAGCGGCTCGCGGTATTCGCCGCGGATGTCCCAGCGTTCGCTGTCGAGCTTCACGACCGGCGCCGCCTCGCCTTCCTCGTGCTCATGGTCGTGGTCGTGGTCATCGTGTCCTTCCTCTTCCTCGTGGCCGCCGCAATGCAGGTGGTCGCCGTGCGGGTGGCAGGAGCCGAATTCGTGGTGGTGGCCCGGAATGCCGTACTCGGTGCTTTCCTTGGTAAAGGCCGCGCCGAGGTAGCCGCGCTCACCGATCCAGGACAGGCCGACGCTGCCGGTTTCCGTTTTCTTGAAGCTGCCGGCCACGCGCCCGCCCTCTTCCCAGCCGCTGCCGACACGGTAGGCTTTCGCATCGCGCTTGACGCCCTCGGCGTGGATCGCCACGTTGCCCGCGCCGCCGGTCAGCTCGAAGGCGCCGGTCTTCTCGCGCGCCACCGTATTGGCGCGCAGTTCCATCGAGCCTTCGATCGGCTTTTCCGGCATCGCGGTCGGGATCTTGCGGTCCAGGATGTTGACCACGCCGCCCACCGCCCCGCCGCCATAGGCCAGCGCCGATGGGCCGCGCAGCACTTCGATGCGCTCGGCCAGGACCGGCTCGAACGCCACCGCGTGGTCGGGGCTGATGGTCGAGGCGTCCTGGATTTCCGCGCCGTCGGACAGGATCTTCACGCGCGGGCCGTCCATGCCGCGGATCACCGGGCGGCTGGCGCCGGCGCCGAAGTGGCTGGAGGTGATGCCGGGCTGGCTGCCCAGGGTTTCGCCCAGCGTGGATTCGCGGGCGCGGACCAGTTCCCCGCCGCCGAGCGAGGTCACGGGCGTCACCATGTCGTCGCTCAGCACGCCCAGCGCGCTGGCCGAGATCACCACCGTCGGGATGCTGTCCGGATCGGCGTGGAGGCGGGCACTGTCGGTCTGGGCATGCGCGGCCAGGGGGCCGAAGGCCAGCATGAGGGACAGCGTGAGCGGCGTGCGTTTGCAGGCGAAGTGAGGCATGGTGCGGTTCCTTATCGGATGGCAAGGGGTTCTTGTTGGTCAGGCCGGGTTCGGCTGAGCTAATTATAATGAGGATTCAGTATCATTAAAAGATGAGAATTCAAAATCATTAGCGACGACCAAGCGGGCCGCATGCGCAAGCGGCGTGGGAACGAAGAAAGCGGGACGGCGCACGACGGCGCCGCAAGGCCCGCGAACGCGGACGGTGCGAAGGAAGGAAGCCGGAGCTGCCCCGGGGCTTCAGCCCTGCCGGCTCCAGCCCGAGACGATGATCGCCATGCCGCACAGGGCGATCGCCGCGCCGGCCCAGTCCAGGGTCGACAGCTTGACGCCGTCGACGAAGCGCAGCCAGACCAGGGCGGTGGCGACGTACACGCCGCCGTAGGCCGCGTACACCCGTCCGCTCGCCGCCGGATGCAGGGTCAGCAGCCAGACAAAGAGCGCCAGGCTGGCGGCGGCCGGCAGCAGCAGCCAGGTCGGACCGCCCTTGCGCAGCCACAGATAGGGAAGAAAGCAGCCGACGATCTCGGCGATGGCGGTGGCGACGAACAGCAGTGCGGTCTTCAGGATCATGGTGCGGCCTGGTCCCGGTGCGCGTCGCGCAAGGCGCGCAGGGCGACCCCGATCAGGTCCCCCGCGCGCAGCTCCGCGTGCAGCTGCATCGCGTTGCCGTAGGTGAGTTCCATCACCAGCGCCCCCAGCACCAGCGGCGCGACCGGCGAGCGTCCTTCCGGGAAGATCTTCGCCAGGCGCGAGCCGACCGCCTTCCACTGTTCGTCGAACAGGCGCCGGTGGCGCTCGCTCAAGGCGGCGTCGTTGCGCGCCAGGCGCGTCAGGTCCAGCACCAGCAGGCGCAGGTCGGGCTCGTGCTGCAGCCCACTGGCCCAGGCGCAGACGGTGGCGATCGCCTCGTCCGCGCCTGAAGCCGCATCCAGGCGCC
>DOUW01000465.1:299-3713 GCA_003520365.1 Massilia sp. | reverse complement strand
GCCGCCATCGGCCGGCAGCGCCGGAAACAGGCGCCCAGCCAGCAGCAGGGCGCACCAGACGAGGGCAAAGGCCACGCCCAGCGGCAGGCGCAGCGCCTGCAGCGCGGCCACCGCCAAGCCATAGGCAAGCAAGGCCAGCAGCATGGAGCCGCCTACCCCGTAACGGACGCAGGCCCAGGCGTAGGCCAGGCTGAAGACGAGGATGGCCACCACGGCCAGCAGCGTGCCCTCGGCCGCGCTGGCGGCAAACGAGGGGCCCTGCTCCAGGGTCAGCGTCAGCAGGATCGGCCCGGCCACGATGGGAAAGGCGGACAGCCAGCCGGCCACGGCCGGCCCCCAGCGCCGTCCGGCCAGGGTCACGAGCCAGATCAGCAGAGGAACCAGGAAGAGCTTGAGCGCAAGTACCGCAGTCATGGTGGGCCTTCCTCTTCTGTCGCGCCGCTCAGCGGCAATTCATTATGATAACACCAAGAAATATTGAATTCCGAATACGACTCGGAGGGCAACCGAAAGGTCATGCACGCCCAGTCAAGCGCCGGGAATGCGCCGCCGGGCGACGACGCGCGCAGCCTCGTACCACGTGACCGCAAGGACGGCCCATAGCCAGAGCAGCGACAGGACGAGGCCGAACCAGGAGCTCGCGCGCACGCCCCGGATCAGCACCGCCTCGCCCTGGCCGTCGTGGTAGGCGGTGACCTCGGCGCCGGGCGGGAAGCGTTCGACCAGCTTCGTCGCCTGGAGCGGGCTGTAGCCGGACGTCGCTTCGATCCGGTGCGCGACCCAGGTCCGGCCGCCTGCCCGGTAGCTGTAGCCGATCGCCGGCATCTTGCCTCCCTTGCCGTGCGCGCGCAGTTCCGCATAGACGATCCGGCCGGGCGCCGCCTGCCAGCCGAGACTGGCCCGGCCGCGCACGATTTCGCCGGCACATTCCATGATTTTCCACACCGGCAGCGCGCAGACGCACAGCCAGGCGACCAATGCCATCGCAAGGCCCAGCCAGACGCGCGGGCGCCGCCGGGGGTGGGTAGTCGACAAGGATGGCAAGCGGGCACTCCGATTCCGGATAAAGAAGCCTCCGATTATGTCATAAGAGCAACATCATTGACCGGCCTCGGCAGCGAGATTGTGTCTTTCACAGCTGGCAAGTCGTACAATACCGGTCTCATTCACCGCAACAGGAAACATCCATGTCCGTCTACGACAAGCTCAAGGAACTGAACATCACCCTGCAACCGGCCGCCGCGCCTGCCGCCGCCTACGTCATGTACGTCCAGACCGGCAACCTGGTCTTCATCTCGGGCCACATCGCCAAGAACGCCGACGGCTCGGTCAACGTCGGCCAGCTGGGCAAGGACAAGACCACCGCCGACGGCCAGGCTGCGGCGCGCGCGATCGCGATCGACCTGATGGGCACCCTGCAGGATGCCTGCGGCGGCGACCTGAACCGCGTCAAGCGCATCGTCAAGCTGATGAGCCTGGTGAACTCGACCCCGGACTTCACCGAGCAGCACCTGGTCACCAACGGCGCCTCGGAACTGTTCGGCGAAGTCTTCGGCGACGCCGGCAAGCACGCCCGTTCGGCCTTCGGCGTGGCCCAGATCCCGCGCGGCGCCTGCGTCGAGATCGAGGCGATCGTCGAAATCGCCTGATCGACCCAATCAAGAAGCACGTTTGATCACAGGCCCGGCCTACCCGGCCGGGTCTTTTACAGCCGCCTACCCGGCGTGCGTACATTAACGACTGCGCACCAGCGGCAGTCCTTCCAGTGAGACAAGCATGAAAATCGAGAATCCCAATCCCATCCAGTGGCAGTTTTCGGAGCGCGCGCAGCAGCTGCAAAGCTCGTTCATCCGCGAGATCCTGAAGATCACCCAGCGCCCGGAGATCATCTCCTTCGCCGGCGGTCTGCCCTCGCCCGCGACCTTCCCGGTCGAGCGCATGAAGGAAGCCTATGACCGCGTGCTGAGCAACGCCGGCAAGGTGGCGCTGCAGTACGGCCCGACCGACGGCTACGGCCCGCTGAAGGAATGGATTGCGAACTCGCTGTCGACGGAAGGCACGAAGATCCTGCCCGAGCAGATCCTGATGGTGTCGGGTTCGCAGCAGGCCCTCGATTTGATCGGCAAGGTCCTGATCGACGAAGGCAGCCGCGTACTGGTCGAAACCCCGAGCTACCTGGGCGCGCTGCAGGCCTTCTCGGTCTACCGTCCGGAGTTCGGCTCGGTGGCCACCGACGACCACGGCCTGGTGCCGTCCTCGATCGAACCGGTTGCCGAGGGCGCACGCCTGCTGTACTCGCTGCCGAACTTCCAGAATCCGACCGGCCGCACGCTGTCGATCGAGCGCCGCCGCGAACTGGTCGAGACCTGCGCGCGCCTCGGCCTGCCGCTGATCGAGGACGATCCCTACGGCGCGCTGTCGTACAAGGGCGAACCGATGCCGAAGATGGTGGCGATGAACCCGGACGGCGTGATCTACATGGGTTCGTTCTCGAAGGTGCTGACCCCTGGCATCCGCCTCGGCTACGTCTGCGCCCCGCTGCCGCTGGTGCGCCGCCTCGAGCTGGCCAAGCAGGCTGCCGACCTGCACACCGCCCAGCTGACCCAGATGGTGGTGCACGACGTGGTCAAGGACGGCTTCCTCGACCAGCACATCCCGACCATCCGCACCCTGTACGGCAACCAGTGCCAGGCCATGCTGGACGCGATGGACGAGCACTTCCCGGCCGGCGTGACCTGGACCCGCCCGGAAGGCGGCATGTTCATCTGGGTCACCCTGCCGCAGCACATCGACGCCATGAAGCTGCTGGACCAGGCGATCGCCGCCCGCGTCGCCTTCGTGCCGGGCGCGCCCTTCTACGCCAACGATCCGGAGACCAACACCCTGCGCCTGTCCTTCGTGACGGTGCCGCCGGAACGCATCCGCGAAGGCATCGCCATCCTCGGCAAGCTGATCGCCGCCGCGATGTAAGCAACCGGCCGCCGGCAGCTCAGGCGGCGAGTTGCAGAAGCACCACGACATGGACGCCACCGGCGTCCATTTTTTTTGCCGAGCCGCGGTTACAAAGCATGGGCGATCCGCGGTTGGGAAGGCACAACAATAAAAGCTATCCTAATGGCAACAAAAGTTACCACTAGTAGCAACATCGCGGTATGATTTTGCACGATATCAAAACCGGCTCTACACCGCTCGCCCATGTCCACCTTCGCCTCCGTGTCCGCCGCGTCGCCGCGCCAGGCCGCCGTCCTCATCGTCGATGACGCGCCCGCGCACCTGGGCGCGCTGCGCTCCATGATGCTGCAGCAGGGCCACCAGACCTTCGTCGCCAACTCGGGCGAACGGGCCTTGAACATCGCCCAGCGCGCCCTGCCCGACCTGGTCCTGCTCGACATCAACCTGCCCGGCATGGACGGC
>DOUW01000465.1:0-277 GCA_003520365.1 Massilia sp. | reverse complement strand
GCCTCCGACTACATCACCAAGCCGCTGCGCCTGGCCGAAGTGTGCGCGCGGGTACGCGCCCAGCTGCAGTTCCGCCGCACCAGCCTGTCGCAGCAGGAACAGGCCGACCGCCTGCGCCTGATCGTCAACAGCATCGACGAAGGCCTGATGATCATCGAGCCGAGCGGGCGCATCCAGTACGCGAATCCGGCCTGCGACCGCTACCTCGGCTATGCGCCGGGCGAACTGGCCGGCTGCACGCTCGACGGCCTGCTCGCCCCGTCCGTGGCCCAGGAAT
>DOUW01000466.1 GCA_003520365.1 Massilia sp. | reverse complement strand
GAGGCTGCCCGCCGCCGCCGGCAGCGCAGCGCCGCCCTGCCCCGCGGCAGCCACCAGTTTCACCGCCTGACGCCATTTGCCCTTGAAATTCTTCAGCTCGTTGTCCTCGGCATTGTAGGCCTCGACCGTGACCTCGAAGGGCTGGCGCGAATAGGCGGCGCCGCTCAAGCCCGGGTCGCAGCGCATCGCATCGGCGCACCCGAACGGCGTGATCTCGATGCTGGTCCGGTAGTAAGCCGGGAAGAAGCGGCCGACGTTCTGGCGCAGGCCGCCGATCTGCCTTCCGGTGGCGAGGTAGCTCGACAGCCCAGGCGTCAGGACGACGACGCCGACTTCGCTGTACTGCATTGTCACGCCGACACCGCCTACGGCGCTGGTGCGGGTCTGCGTCAGGGCGCCCGCCACCTGCTCCACGTTTTCCACGGGCGGCACGGACAACGCCACGGCGACCCCGTCCGGGTTGCCGGTTTCCCGGCCGAAGTTCGGGGCAAAGCTGCCGTCGAACAGCCTGGCACCGACCACGCCGTAGAACGCATCGCCGGCCGCCACGAAGCCGCCGCCGGCATAGTCGACCGCGCCGGGATTGGCCATGCCGCCCGCGCTGACGATGCTGCGGAATTCCAGCTGTTTGGGAACCGAGGTAAAGGTGACGGACGGCGAAACGTTGCCGTTCGCCAGCAGGTATAGTTGCACCGTGCCGACGTCGGCATAGACGAAGTTCGCGGCAACCGAGGCCTGGTTGGCCGGGAATTTCATCGACACCGCCGGCGACCAGGGGGTGCCGGCCGACGGCACGCTGCCGTTGCTCATGCAGAAGGGCAGCGTGGCGCCGGCATAGGTGGCCTTGACGGCACCCGTGGGCGGCGCCGACGCCGGGTCCTGGCAGGCCAGGCCGAACTGCATCGACACGGTCTTTTCCTCGGTGCCGCTGAGGGCCACCGTCATCTTGTCGCGCACGGCGGTCACGTAGATCGTCGCGGCGCTGCCGCCGTTCACGGTGGCGCTGTACGGCAGGCAGGCGCTCGACGGATACGCGACCTTCGGTGCGCAGGCGCGGTCGGTGAACACGTAGCCGGTGCCGGAGACGACCGGCGGGGCGAGCGCGGTCGCTTCGTCGCTGGCGGTATCGTTGGCCTCGTTGTTGTCCGACGTGCCGTCGACCCTGGCGGTGTTGAGCATCTTGCCCGACTGGTCGATGCTGGCCGTGATCGTCAGCGCCGGCGCGCTCAGGTTCGGGGCGAGCGCAGGCTTGTAGGTGCAGGTCACGAGCTGGCCGCTGGCGCCGCAGGTCCAGTTCACGCCGCTGCCCGAGACGTAGCTCATCCCTGCGGGCAGCGTGTTGGTGACGGTGATCGGACCGGCCTCGGTGTAGGGTCCTTTGTTGGTCACCACCATCGTGTAGGTGGCGCGCTGGCCGACCTGCATCGCGCCGCCACGCGTCATCTGGATCGACAAGTCCGAGACCGGCAGGGTCGGCACCACCAGGATCTCGGCGCTCAGCAGGACCAGGTCCTGGCCGGTGCGGTAGATGGTGGTCACGCTGGGCGCGAAGAGTATCCACTGCACCACTTCGGTGTCGTAGGCGTCGAAGTCGATCCCGTAGGAGTTGTAGTCGCGGTTGATGTTGCTGCGCGAATTGAACTGGTTGCCGGCCGGGTTCATGTCGTCGGTCATTTCCTTGCCGTCGAAAATGAGGCGCTCGCCCCCGCCCGCCAGCGTGGCGTCGCCCTCCCAGGTGATGTGGCCGATGCGGGCCTTCTCGACGACCGGCCACCAGGGACGCGGCCAGCGGAAGTTGTTGGCGGTGAAGCTGATCTCGCCGTTCTGGACGTAGCGGAAGCCTTCATAGAGGTTCAGCACGCGCTCGGGCTCGCTCGGGTGGGCATACACCACCAGCAGCGAAAAGCCGCCCAGCACAGCCTGCGAGGCGCACCAGGGATTGCCGTTGGCGACGGTCAGGCCGGAGAAGGTATAGGTGCCGGAACCCTTCACGTAGTCGGTGACGTCGGACACGCCGCTGAAGTAGTTCATGCCGTTGCCGGCCGTGGCCGAGGTGTACTTGCGCTCGGCACTGATGGATTTGCCCTGGAAGGTGACGGTGTTGTCGGCCGGGCCGGAGCCGGCCCAGTAAAGCTGGGCCGAGAGGATGGTGGCGCCGGCCGGCACGACCAGGTCGGCCTTGCGGTTGGCGCTGGACGAGGCGACCGAACAGGCGTTGCTGCTGTTGCTCGAGTCGCGCAGCGTGACCTGGGTGCCGGTGAAGTTCACGCTGCCATTGAAGCTCTTGTACAGGCGGATCGCGGTGTCGGCGCGCGCCGGCGCGCACAGCGCCAGCAGCAGGCCGCACAAGGCCAGGAACGACAGGAGACGGAACCGCGCCATCAGATCTGCACCTCGATCACGCGCTCGACGTAGTCGGCACGCTCGGCCGGCGGGTTGGCCGGCGCGTTGGCAGGCGAGTTGGCTGGCGAGTTGGCCGGACACGGCGCCGCCCCGCTGCATGCGGTGGCGCGGATGATCCAGCGGCCCAGGTTCACCGTCGTGTTCCCGAAGGCGCTGACGTCCACCGGTTCGCACTCGACCCTCACCGAAAAGCCCGCCAGCGGCGAGTTGCCGGGCAGCGCGAAGGCGGTCGAGCAGTCCGCTCCGTCCGTCGCGCGCTGGA
>DOUW01000467.1 GCA_003520365.1 Massilia sp. | reverse complement strand
TGGCGGAACGCGAGGTCGGCGCCGTTGCTGGCGCCGCGCAGCACGGCCAGGCTGCCTTGCGTGTCGCGCGCCGAGCGCGTGGTGATGTTGATGACGCCGTTGACCGCGTTCACGCCCCACAGGGTGCCGCCCGGGCCGCTGATCACTTCGATGCGGTCGATGTCTTCGAGCATGACGTCCTGCACGTCCCAGAACACGCCGGAAAACAGCGGCGTGTACACCGAGCGGCCGTCGATCAGCACCAGCAGTTTGTTCGGCGCGCTGTTGCCGCCGCCGTTCAGGCCGCGCGCGGTGATGGCGTAGCTGGCGCCGTTGACTTGCGCCACCTGCAGGTTGGGCGCGAGACGCAGGGCTTCGGGCAGGCTGGCGGCGCCGGCGCGGCGGATGTCCTCGGCCGTGATCACGAATACCGAGGCCGGCGCGTCGAGCAGGCGCTCGGGCCTTTTCGACACAGAAGTGATCTGGATGTTGGCCAGTTCTTCGATCGACAGGTCGGCGAATTCGGCCTGGAGCTGGCCGCTATCGGAAGCGGTGTTTCCCGACTGGGCGGCGGCCGGTGCGGCGGCGCCCAGCGCCACCACGGTCAGGACGGCCAGCGCGCGTAGACGCAAGGTGGGCAATGGGTCTTGCATAGCTTCCTTTAACACGATGCGACAGGGCCGCGTTGTAGAGCGCGCTTTTAATCATGACTTTACGCCTGGATCGATTTTACATTCCGGCGCTCTGCGGCTGTGCACGTTTAACAATCCATGATAGTGTACAGAAAGAAATAGTCGCTTTTCCAGCACCTGCAAGGCTTTTTTGTTATAGTTTTCTTCTAACAAGTACTAACCCAAACTATCCACCATGCAGCGTTACTCTTCCGTCGCCATTGCCCTGCACTGGCTGATCGCCGTGCTGATCGTCGGCACGTTCACGCTCGGCCTGGTGATGACCGACATTCCCGGCCTGACCCCGACCAAGCTGCGCTACTTTTCCTGGCACAAATGGGCAGGCGTGACGGTGCTGGCGCTGGCCGCGCTGCGCCTGCTGTGGCGCCTGCGTTCGCGCCCGCCGGCCTACCCGGACACGATGCCGGCCTGGCAGCGCAGCGCCGCGCACGCGCTGCACGGCCTGCTCTACGTACTAATGTTCGCCGTGCCCCTGTCCGGCTATTTCTACAGCCTGGCGGCCGGCGTGCCGGTGGTCTGGTTCGGCGTGGTTTCGCTGCCGGTGCTGATCGAGGCCGACCAGGCCCTGAAACCGGTGCTCGGCGCCCTGCACTACTGGCTCAACATGCTGCTGGCGGCCCTGGTCGCCTTTCACGTGCTGGCCGCATTCAAGCACCTGCTGCTTGACCGCGACGGCGTGATGCAGCGTATGCTGCCTTTCTCTTCAAAATGCGTTCCGAATAAGGAGTAACCGATGAAACCCATCCGCGTCCTGCTGGCCGCCGCCGTGCTCGCCGCCACCGCCGCCCACGCCGCCCCGCTCAAGACCGACGCGGCGCACAGCAGCGTCTCGGCCGTGTTCAAGCAGATGAACGTGCCGGTCGAAGCGAAGTTCAAGACGTTTACCGCCCAGATCGACTACGATGCGGCGAAGCCGGAAGCGTCGAAAGCAGCGGTCGACATCGCCACCGCCAGCATGGACCTGGGCGATGCCGAATACAACCGCGAGGTCGCCAAGAAGGAGTGGTTCAATACGGCGCAATTCCCGAAAGCGAGCTTCGTTTCCACGTCGATCAAGCCGGCCGGCGCCGGCAAGCTGAACGTCGTCGGCAAGCTGACCATCAAGGGCAAGACCGCCGACGTCGCCTTCCCGCTGACGGTGAAGGCGCAAGGCAAGCAACAGGTTTTCGAGGGTCAGTTGCCGATCAAGCGACTGGCTTTCAATATCGGCGAAGGCGAGTGGAAGGACACGAGCATGGTCGCCGACGAAGTTGTCATCAAGTTCCGCGTCACCGCGGGTCAGTAAGCTGAACCAACCAGATTGAACCAGTAAGCCAACCAACCAGGGAACGTAACCAATGAAACTCAAGTGCCTGATCGCTGCCACGCTGGCCACCAGCGCCAGCTTCGCCTTCGCCGCCGCCGATACCTACAAGATCGACCCGGGCCACACCTACCCGAGCTTCGAAGCCGACCACATGGGCATCTCTGTCTGGCGCGGCAAGTTCACCAAGACCGACGGCACCATCGTGCTCGACCGCGCGGCGAAGACCGGCAGCGTCGACATCACGGTCGACATGAACAGCGTCGACTTCGGCCACGAAAAGATGAACGAACACGCGCGCAAGCCTGACATCTTCGACGTCGCCCAGTTCCCGACCGCCACCTTCAAAGGCAACAAGATCCGCTTCAACGGCGACACCCCGGTTGCCGTCGAGGGCCAGTTCACCCTGCACGGCGTGACCAAGCCGCTGACCCTGACCATCAACAAGTTCAAGTGCATCGACCACCCGATGCTCAAGCGCGAAGTCTGCGGCGCCGACGCCTCGGCGACCTTCCAGCGCAGCGACTTCGGCGTCAACTTCGGCCTGCCGCGTTTCTCGCCGGAAGTGAAGCTGGCGATCCAGGTCGAGGCAGTCAAGCAATAAAACGTAGGGTGGGCAGCTGCGCTGCCCACGCGGGGATCGTTACCGGCTTCGATATCGGCCACGTTGATCTTGCCGCCAGCTATCACCGCGTGGGCACAAGTGCCCACCCTACGCCTATCGGAAACGCAATCGTCCAATCGGCAAAGAAAAAGCCCCGCTACCGTCAGGCAGCGGGGCTTTTCTACATCACGAACCGATTACTTGCCGTCGCGGTCCGAATCACCCGGAATCGCGCGCTCGACCTTGTCCCAGGCCGCGCGGCTGGCGACCTTGGCCTGGTCCCACGACAGGCGCGAACGGCCTTTCGTGGTTTCCCACTCGTCCGACAGGTAGCGCTCGTTGGTATCGTAGCTGCCCGGATAGCGGCTCTTGGCGTTGTAGCCCAGCGCGTAGGCCGGCTGGTAGTCGTCGTAGGTGTAGCCCGGGGTGTAGTGCGACTGGGTCTGGTAGTTGTCGCGCCAGTAGGCATCCTCGTGCGCCGGATTGACCATGCCGCCGACGCCCTTGCCGGCCATGCCGCCGACCGCGGCGCCCACGCCCGCACCCACGACTGCGCCGATCGGGCCGCCGACGGC
>DOUW01000063.1 GCA_003520365.1 Massilia sp. | reverse complement strand
GTCCACCGCTTCGCCGTTCGCGGTCCCCTCTTCCGCGCCGGGCGCGGCCGGCGCCTCGCCGCTGCCGGGCGCACTGTTGATGGCGCCGTCGGCGAGCAGGCGCACCGAGTGGTCGAGCGGATCGTCGAGCCGTTCGAGCAAGGGATTGTCGGACAGGATCTGTTCGATTTCCTGGTGCAGTTCCAGCGTCGACAACTGCAGCAGGCGGATCGATTGCTGAAGCTGCGGGGTGAGCGCCAGGTGCTGCGAAGTCCGGAGTTGCAGGGATTGTTTCATCGCTTGTTGCTGCCAGGTTGTCGCTTCGTGATTGCTACGATTGCTACATGCGGAAGTGCTCGCCCAGATAGACGCGGCGCACCGATTCGTCGGCGATGATGTCGTCAGGGCGGCCCGAGGCCAGCACGGCGCCCTGGTTGATGATGTAGGCGCGGTCGCAGATGCCGAGCGTCTCGCGTACGTTGTGGTCGGTGATCAGGACGCCGATGCCGCGCTCCTTCAGGAAGCGCACGATGCGCTGGATCTCGATCACCGCGATCGGGTCGACGCCGGCGAAGGGTTCGTCGAGCAGCACGAAGCGCGGATTGGTGGCCAGCGCGCGCGCGATCTCGACGCGGCGGCGCTCGCCGCCCGACAGCGACAGCGCCGGGTTCTCGCGCAGCTTCTCGATCTGGAGTTCGGCCAGCAGCGAATCGAGGCGCTCGTTGATCGCGTCCTTCGAGAGCGGCTTGCCGTCGTCGTTGCGCTGCAGCTCCAGCACGGCGCGGATGTTGTCCTCGACGGTGAGCTTGCGGAACACCGAAGCTTCCTGCGGCAGGTAGGACAGGCCCAGCACCGCGCGCCGGTGGATCGGCAGGCTGGAGATGTCGGTGCCGTTGATCTCGATCGACCCGGCGTCCGACGGCACCAGGCCGACGATCATGTAGAAGGACGTGGTCTTGCCGGCGCCGTTCGGGCCGAGCAGGCCGACGACTTCGCCGCAGCCCACTTCCAGCGACACGTCGCGCACCACCAGGCGCTTGCCGTAACTTTTCTGCAGCCCCCGGACCACCAGGGTGCTGCTCGTGCTTGCATCTTTCATGTTTACTTTCCTGCGGGTGCTGCCGCTGGCGCCGGTCCGGCGCGGCGCGGCGCGATGATCAGGGTGCCGCGGCCGCCGCCGACCTTGCTTTCGCCGCTCGCGTCGTTGCGCACGGCGGCCACTTCGCGGCGGTTGTCGTAGGAGATGTAGGCGCCGTTCAGTTCATTGGTCAGGCGGCCGTTTTCCAGTTCCTTGACGACGGCTTTCGAGAACAGCTTCACCAGTTCCTGGCGCTCGTCGTACTCGATGCGCTCGGCCTGGCCCTCGACCCACATGTCGCCGGCGCCGTCGCGCTTCTGGCGGAAGGTTGCGACGCGTCCGGGGCCCGAGGTCAGGGTGACGCTCATGTAGCCTTCCGGCGTTTCCTTGACCAATGCGCGGTCCGACTTCATGGTGAGCGTGCCGCGCGTGAGGACCACGTTGCCGGTCAGGATGCGGGTCTGGGTCACCTCGTCGATGTCGAGCGAATCGAAGTTGACGACAGCCTGCTTGAGCGAGTCGGCGCGTTCGGCCGAAGCGGACAGGGACAGCAGCGTGAGGACGGCGGCAGCGAGGATTTTTTTCATGTTGGGTGCTCGTTCCTTGTGTTGTGTAGGTCAGCGCTGGCGCGGCGGATAGACGATCTGGCCGCGGCCGAGTTGCAGCTTCTGGGTCGGGTTCTCGGCCACCAGGCCGACGCTGTTCACGGTCGATGCGCCGAGCTCCATCCGCACCGGACGGTCGGTCTTGACGATCTCCTCGTCGGCCAGCACGGTCAGCGCACTGGTGCGCGCGCGCATCGCTTCCGATGCCGGCGTGGCCGGGCGCACGATGTCGACGTTGTCGATCAGCTCGATCCGGTTTTCCTGGTGGTGGATCTGGGCGCGGTCGGCATGCATGGTCATGCGCGGACGTCCCGGCGCCATGCTCTCGACCACCGGCTTGCTCACCTCCGAGACATCGTTCAGCGGATGATGCGCCAGGCGCTCGCCCGACAGCAGGTAGCGCGGCTGGCCGCTCTCGGTCATGCGCACCACGCTGAAATTCTCGACGATGTAGTCGGGCTCGTTCCCGGCATTGCCGAGATTGTCCGCGTCTTCCGATTGCAGGGCCTGCAGCAGCCAGAAGCTGCCGAAAGCGAAGAACACGGCCGTGAGCATCAGCGCCAGCAGCTTCCAGCGGTGCGAGGTCCGGCGGTTGACGAGGGTCGCCATGGCTCGTTACCCGAAGTACGGCGCCAGCGCCTGTTCGTAGGTGCCCTGGGCGCGCATCACCATGTCGCACACTTCGCGCACGGCGCCGCGCCCGCCCGGCGCCTTGGTCACGTAATGGGCGCGGTACTGCACGTCCGGGTGGCCAGTGGGCACGGTAACGGCGAAGCCGACCCTGGTCAGCAAGGGCAGGTCGATCACGTCGTCGCCGATGTAGCCGCACTCCTCGGCCGTCACGCCGGTCTGCGCCAGCAGCTCGGCAAAGGCGACGCGCTTGTCGTGGAAGCCCTGCCAGACGTGGTTGATGCCCAGATCCTTGGCGCGGGCGTTGACGATCGGCGACTTGCGCGCGCTGATGATGGCGGTCTGCACGCCGGTCTTCTGCAGCAGCTGGATGCCCAGGCCGTCGAGGACGAAGAAGGTCTTGGTGACCTCGCCGTCCGGTCCGTAGGTCAGGCTGCCGTCGGTCAGGATGCCGTCGACGTCGAAGATCATCACTTTCACGCGCGCGGCGCGCTGCATGTGTTCCAGTGCGGTGATCACGCTACTCATCAGATTACCTTTGCGCGGGTCAGGTCGTGGATGTGCAGGGCGCCGACCAGCTTGCCGTCCAGGTCGACCACCAGCATCTGGTTGATGCGGAATTCTTCCATGATCGCCACCGCGTCGACCGCCAGCTGCTCGGGATGCACGGTGCGCGGGTCCAGGTGCATGACGTCGCGAATGCTGATGTTCGAGAAGTCCTGCACGCGCTCGATCAGGCGGCGCAAGTCGCCGTCGGTGAACACGCCGATCGGGCGCCGGTCCGCATCGACCACGGCGGTCATGCCCATGCCCTTCTGGCTCACTTCCAGCAGGGCCCGCGCCAGCGGCGTCTCGGGCGTGACCGACGGCACCGCTTCGCCGCTGCGCATCACGTCGCGCACGTGGGTCAACAGGCGCCGGCCGAGGGCGCCGCCCGGGT
>DOUW01000062.1 GCA_003520365.1 Massilia sp. | reverse complement strand
CGGCGCCCGGCATCTCGCGCGAGCCGCCCAGCACCAGCACGTGGCCGCGCGCTTCCTTGTCGCTGTCTTCGCCCGGCATCGGCAGTGGCCAGGCGCGCAGCAGGTCGGTCGTGACGTCGTGCATGGCGGGTGCGTTGTGAATGGCGTTCATGGTTGGGGGCGGTGGCGGCTTCAGGCCTTGGGCGCCGACGGCACGTCCTTGCCCACCGTGACCGGCGTGCCGCTCGCTTCGAGGGGCGCGACGAAGTTGACGAGGCGTACCACCAGCTTGCCGCGCTTGCCGGCGTGCGGGTCGAAGGCGTAGGAGGTGACCGAGCAGTTCGGCACGTCGCCGGCGCGGTCGAAGGCGAGGATGCTGGCCTCGTCGAGGCGCTCGATCAGGTAGCGGAAGCAGTTGACGATCACCTGGTGGGCGACGATGAGGACACGTTCGCCGCAGTATTCGCGGGTGATGGTGTCGAGCACGCTGCGCAGGCGCAGGATGACGTCGCACCAGCTCTCGCCGCCGGGCGGGCGGAAATAGAACTTGCCGACGTGCTGGCGCTGGGCGTAGAGCTCGGGATACTTGTGGGCGATGCCGTGCGTGGTAAGGCGGTCGAGGATGCCGAACTCCTTTTCGCGCAGGCGCTCGTCGGCGACCACGGCCAGCAAGGATTCGCGCTCGAGGCGGCGCAGCAGGATGTTCGCGGTTTCCGCGGCGCGCACGTAGGGCGAGTGCAGCACCACGCTCGGGCGCTCGTTCGGGGCCAGGGCGGCGAACCAGGAGCCGAGGGCCTGGGACTGGCGGATGCCGAGCTCGGACAGGGGCACGTCGACGTCGCGCTCGGCGATGTCGATCAGGTGGCCGGCCGCGGCTTCGGCCGCGTCACGCGCGACGTTGCCTGCGCTTTGCCCGTGCCTGACCAGCCAGATTTCCTGTGGCCACTTCTGTTCCATGAGCTGTCCGCTAAGATTATTGACATGCCGTCATCTTAGACGGATTCGTCAGCGGGTCAGCGCACGATACTTTTTGCTAACAAATGTGCGTGCAGGCGGCGCGCAAACGCGCCCGGCAAACCGCTCAGGCGGCCTGTTCTTCGCCGTCCAGGTTGGTTTCCTCGTCGCTATTGAAGACCGCCATGTTGCTGGCGCCGAGGGCGCGTGAGGTGAGGGTGCCGGCCGTGATGGAACCGCTCACGTTCAGCGCGGTGCGGCCCATGTCGATCAGCGGTTCGATCGAGATCAGCAGGCCCGCCAGCGCCACCGGCAGGTCGAGCGCGGACAGCACGATCAGGGCCGCGAAGGTGGCGCCGCCGCCGACCCCGGCCACGCCGATCGAGCCGAACACGACGATCGCCACCAGCGGCAGCAGGAAGGCCATGCTCCACGGGTCGATGCCGACCGTGGGCGCGATCATCACCGCCAGCATCGCCGGGTAGATGCCGGCGCAGCCGTTCTGGCCGATAGTGGCGCCGAACGAGGCTGAGAAGTTGGCGATGCCTTCGGGCGTGCCGAGCCGGCGCGTCTGGGTCGCCACGTTCATCGGGATCGAACCGGCGCTGGTCCTGGAAGTAAAGGCAAACACCAGCACCGGCATGATCTTCTTGACGAAGCGCAGCGGGTTGTAGCCGGCCAGGGCGACCAGCAGCAGGTGCACGCCGAACATCAGGAACAGGGCGCTATAGGAGGCCAGCACGAAGTTCAGCAGGTTCAGGATGTCCTGCAGGCTGGAGCCGGCCACCACCTTCGTCATCAGGGCGAACACGCCGAACGGGGTCAGGCGCAGCACCAGCGTCACCATGCGCATCACGATGGTGTGGGCGACGTGCACGAAGTGGCTGAACGAGGCGAACTCGGCCGGCTTCTTGGCGGCGATGCCGGTGGCGGCGATGCCGACGAACACCGAGAACAGCACCACCGCGATGGTCGAGGTCTTGCGCGCGCCGGTCATGTCGAGGAAGGGATTGGCCGGGATAAAGGAGAGGATCATCGAAGGCAGGGAAATTTCCTTTGCCGTCGAGAGCGAGCCCTGCAGGTATTCGCCGCGCGCCACTTCCGCCGCCGAGGCGGTCAGGCCGACTGCCGTCAAGCCGAACAGCTTGGCCATGGCGATGCCGATCAGGGCCGCCACCGCCGTGGTGGCGATCAGGATGCCGATGGTGAGCGCGCTGATCTTGCCGAGCGAGGCGGCGTCGCGCAACTTGAGGATGGCGCCGACAATCGAGACCATGATCAGCGGGATCACGATCATCTGCAGCAGCTTCACGTAGCCGCTGCCGACCACATCCAGCCAGGCATTGGTGCCGCTTACTTCGGGCGAGGCGGCGCCGTAGATCGCCTGCAGGGCGGCACCGAGCAGCACGCCCAGGCCGAGGCCGGTGAACACGCGGCGCGTGAAGGACTGGTGGCTGGCCTGCATGCGGTAGAGCAGGGCGCAGACCGCCAGGGCGACGGCCAGGTTCAGGAGGATGGGAAGGGTCATGCTTGCCTCTTGTTGTCGATCAGCCGGATGAGTGGCTGCAATCCGAATTGTGTAGAAATTGCGTCGCAGCATTCTATAGGCAAACTGGTCTTGCCGCAGTGGCGCGGGCCGGAGCGAGTCATGACGAAGTGGTAATGCCTGTTGTGCCAGGACGACGAGAAACCCATGAAACCAGTAGGGTATTAGTCAGAAAGTTTCCGTACGGATTCACTTCTTTCTATAATCGGGGGAGCCTTGGCGGGTCCTGCCCGCCGCCGACCAACCTGTTTCGCCCCGCGCGGGCCCCACCATGTTCAAGAACCTCACCATCAAGACGCGCCTGATTGCCGTGCTCGCCTTTCTCGTCTTCGAGCTGATCGTTGGTTTCGCCATCGGCATCCTCAACCTGAACAAGGCCAACGGCGCGCTCGAGGAGATGTACAGCGATCGCCTGTTGGCCCTGGCCGACCTCGACGACGTCGGCCGCCTGCTGACGCTGACCCAGCTCGACCTGGTCAGGGCCACCCAGCCGGACGCCCAGAACGTCGGCGCGACGATGGACCGCGTGGAAGCCAACGTCAAGCGCGTTTCGGCGCGCTGGGCCAAATACATGGAGACCGAGATGCCGGCGCAGGAAAGGGCGCTTGCCGAGCGCTTCGGCGCCGAACGCAAGGTCTTCCTGGAGCAGGGCATGGAGCCGGCGATCGCCGCGCTCCGCGCGCAGGACACCGCGCGCGCCGTCCAGATCGTCAACGGCGACATGTGGCGCCTGTTCGAGCCGATGAACCGCACCATCAACGAGCTGGTCGAGATGCAGCAGAAGACCGCCAGGGCCGACTACGAGGAATCCCAGCGGACCTACCACCTGGTGCTGGCGGTGTGCGTCGCCGGCCTGGCGTTCGGCGTGGTGGTGGCCACCGTGCTCGGCTGGCTGCTGGTGCGCGCCATCGTCCTGCCGCTGCAGGCGGCGGTGAAGATCGCCGGCGGCGTGGCCCAGGGCGACCTGACGCAGAAAATCGACGTCCGTTCGAACGACGAGACCGGCCGCCTCATGGCCGCGCTGCGCGACATGAACGATTCGCTGGTCGAGATCGTGACCCGGGTCCGCGCCGGCACCGACAACATCGCCACCGCCTCCAACGAAATCGCGGACGGCAACCTCGACCTGTCCTCGCGCACCGAGCAGCAGGCCGGTTCGCTCGAGGAGACCGCCTCGTCGATGGAAGAATTGACCTCGACCGTCAAGCAGAACGCCGACAACGCGCGCCAGGCCAACGTGCTGGCCGGCTCGGCCTCGGAAGTGGCGGGCAAGGGCGGCGTGGTGGTGTCCCAGGTGGTCGAGACCATGGGCGCGATCAACGCCTCGGCCAGCAGGATCGTCGAGATCATCTCGGTGATCGACGGCATCGCCTTCCAG
>DOUW01000061.1:319-3371 GCA_003520365.1 Massilia sp. | reverse complement strand
GGCTGGCTGTCGCTGGCGCGGCCGTCGTGGCTGCGCGCCGGCGCGATCGGGATCACGCGGCCGGCCGGGCCATGGCAGCCGGCGTCGCCGCCTTCCTCCTCGAAGAAGAACTTCTTGCGTCCGAAGGCCGGTTTCAGGTGGTCGAGCCAGGTGGCGTCGGGATCGTACTTGGCGAAGAAAGGTTTCCTCACCCACTCCGGATTGCGGGCCTGCAGGAACTGCAGCGCGAACAGCTTTTCGCCGTTGATCGTCACTACCCCGTCGATCACGACCTTGCCGGGGAAGGCGCTCATCGAGGGGCCGCGCACGGTGCGCGACAGGCCCGAGACCATCGAGTAGGCCGACTGGAAGATTTCGTGAGCGCGCGCCAGCGGCAGCGCGAAATAGTCGCGCGGGCCGGTATCGCGCTCGACGAACATGTAATACGGGATCGCGCCCAGGCGCACGCCGGTGGTCCACAGCTCGGCCCAGCTCTTCGGGTCTTCGTTGATGTGGCGGATCAGCGGGCCCTGCATGCGCAGCGTGGCGCCGGTGCCGACGATGCGCTTGACGGCCTGCTGGGCGATCGGATGACGCAGCTCGACCGCGTGGTTGTAGTGGCCCATGATGGCGAGGTTCTTGCCGGCGTTGACCACGCGCTCGAACAGGCGCATCAGGTCGTCGGAATCCTTGTCCGAGACGTAGCGTTGCGGCCAATAGGCCACCGACTTGGTGCCGATGCGGATGTTCTGGATATGGGCCAGCTCGGGCGCCAGCAGCGGCTCCAGGAACTCGGCCAGCGAGCGCGTGTTCATGATCATCGGGTCGCCGCCGGTGATCAGGACGTCGGTCACGTCGGGATGGGTTGCCAGGTAGGACACCAGCTCGCTGCATTCGCGCGCGTCGAACTTCATGTCGTCCATGCCGACGAACTGCGGCCAGCGGAAGCAGAAGGTGCAGTAGGCGTGGCAGGTCTGGCCCGAGCTCGGGAAGAACAGCACGGTTTCCTTGTACTTGTGCTGCAGGCCCTTGAGCGGGGCGTCGTTCACGCGCGGCACGTTGTGGGTCATCTGGCCGGCCGGGTGCGGGTTCATGCGCATGCGGATCGCGTGCACCAGTTTGTTTGTTGCGGCCTGGTCCTTCTTGTACAGCACCAGGTCGCGCAGCTGCTCGTATTCGCGCGCGGGCAGCATGTCGCGGTGCGGGAAGGTCAGGCGGAAGATCGGGTCGTCGGGGATGCGGTCCCAGTCGATCAGCTGGTCGAGCACATATTCGTTGACGCGAAACGGCAGCACGTGCGAGACCACCTGCACTGCTTCCTGCAGGTCGGGACTCATCCATTGCCATTGGCGCGCGAGCGCGATGGTCTGGCGCGTGTATGGCTTGAACTTGGCGGGCGTCGATTCGGTGGTGGTCACGGCATGCTCCTGAAGAGGAAAGATGGTGGGGGCGGCGGTCAATTCTTGAAGGAAGAAATTGCCGACGAAAGCGCATCTTAGGAGTCGTCTATGCAGGTCGAATTGCCGTCAATCAATTGAATAAGAGGAAGATTTCTTTGAGGAACAATTCCATGCGGCAAGACAAATGATGGCGGCGCGACACCCGACGTAAGCCTTTGCGCATTCGCAAGTTACCCATAGGAAGTGACGCGTACATTTCCTAATGGCATTTAATAGAACCCCAGAAACTGCCTACTCATTGCACTACTTCGAAAGGACCGCACCATGAAGCTGCTCGCTACCGCCACCGCCCTGTGCCTCGCCCTGGCCTCGTCCAGCGCGCTGGCTTTTGAACCGACCGAGAAAGACGCGATTGCCATGGCCGAACGCGGGGCTGCCCTGATCAAGGCCAAGGGCAAGGCCGAAATGATGAAGAAGATCAATGCCAAGGATCCCGACTTCGTCCAGGGCGAACTGTATGTCGACCTGCGCGACATCAAGACCGGCATCGTGCTGGCCCACCCGTACAACCCGTCGATCGTCGGCAAGGACCTGACCGACGTGCCCGATGCGAACGGCAAGAAGTACCGCCGCGAGATCATCGAACTGGCCGCCGCCAAGGGCAAGGGCTGGGTCGATTACCAGTACAAGAACCCGACCTCGGGCAAGATCGAGCCGAAGACCACCTACATCCTGCGCGTGGACGACGTGGTGCTGGAAGCGGGCATCTACAAGAAGTAAGACCTTGCATCACGGGGCGGCCGCGGCCGCCCTTTTCTTTTGTCCAGGAGGTGAAGCATGTTGAAGAAACTGCGGATCGGCCCGAAGCTGCTGCTGGCGCCGGGACTGGTGCTGGTGCTGCTGACGCTGCTCTCCGGCGCCGCCTATTACGGCATGGTGCGCCAGCACGCTTCGCTCGAGAACATGGTGCAGGTGCGCGCGGCGCGCCTGCAGGATGCCGCCGACGTCGCAGGCGAAGCCAAGTACGCCCACGCGAACATCTACCAGTTGCTGGCCTGGGTCAGCGGCAGCTTCGCCAAGGAGCGGCTCGACGCCCTGGTCAAGGAAATCAACGGCCGGCACGCGGCGATCGGCGAGCAGCTCGCGGCCCTGGCGAAAGTCGCCGATCCCGAGGAGCGCAAGCTGATCGACACCTCGAGCGCGGCGCTGAAGGCCTATCGCAAGTCGGTCCTGGAAACCATCGAGATGGCCCAGGTCGACCAGTCGATCGCCACCAATTCGATGCAGAAGGCGGAAAAGGAATTCACCATCCTGAATACCCAGCTGGCCCGGCTGGCCGCGCTGGAAACGACGCTGAGCGAGCGCGCCTATGCCGCCGCCGGCGCCGAGTTCCGCTCGCTCGGCGTCACCATGGCGGTGCTGGTGGTGCTGTCGATCGCGCTGTCGCTGCTGGTGACGATGCTGGTGCGGCGCGCCATGCTGGCCGACATCCGCAAGATTTCCGACGTGGTCGCCGAGCTGTCCGACGGCCGCCTGGCGCCGCCGGTCGGCAGCACGGGCCGCGACGAGATCGCCGACACCTCGCGCGCGCTCGACCACACCATCGCCACCCTGAACACGACGCTGCACGCGATCCTGACCTCGGTGCGCTCGATCGACACCGCCTCGAAGCA
>DOUW01000061.1:0-214 GCA_003520365.1 Massilia sp. | reverse complement strand
GAGCAGACCGCCAGCGCGATGGAGACCCTGACGATCGCCGTGAAGGACAACGCCAACAATGCGCGCCTGGCGACCGACCTGGCGGCCGAGGCGGCGCGGCTGGCCAGCGACGGCGGCCATGCGGTCGAGCGCGCGGTGACGACCATGGAATCGATCAAGGCCAGTTCGCGCAAGATCGTCGAGATCATCGGCGTCATCGACGGCATCTCGTTCC
>DOUW01000305.1 GCA_003520365.1 Massilia sp. | reverse complement strand
GTCTCGGAAGCCGGCGTGCCGGCCGCCGGCATCGCCGCCTCGCTTGGCCGCCTGTTCGAGGTCGACCTGGTCACCTTTGCCGACGCCGACAGCTTCGACTGGCGCACCCTTCCCCAGGACGGCCGCTTCACCATCCTGGCCTCGACCTCGCGCCGCCGCTACGGCGAGCACGCGCGCACCACCTGGCGCCCGGACCTGCACCTGGCGCTGTGGAATCCCTACCAGGCGCTCGACTTCGACGCCCCGGCCCTGATGACCTATGGCTTCGCGGCGCCCGCGCTTGACGCGGTCAATGCCTGGCTGGCCGGCGAGATCGACGCCGAGGGCCGCTGTCCGGTGCCGGGTTTCTGATGCGCGCATGCAGCGCGCCCGGTTCATCTGGCGTAAGTAAGCTCACGTAACTAAGCTCGCGTAACTAAGCTCGCGTAACTAAGCGCGGTAACGCAATGTAACCGCGCCACCGCGAGCGCGCGCCCTGCGGCACAATTGCGCCGCAGGGTCCCGCCTGTTTTATGGGACAATGCGCGTTTGTTCAAGGTTGGCAGAATCGCCATCTTGCCGCGGATTTTCTACCGCTCAACTTTTAGAAGGATCATTCATGTCCCAATTCCGCCTCGCTCGCCTTTGCCTGCTGCTGGCTGCCGTCGGCCTGAACAGTGCGCCTGCCCTGATGACGAGCGCCCACGCCCAAAAAACCGAGAACGCCGCAGCCGCCGCGCCGGCCAACACCGTGCGTCCGGAACTGTACAAGCTGATCGATTCGAACCAGGTCCAGCAACTGGTCGCCGCCAAGAACACTGCCGAACTGCAGAACCGCGTCAACCAGGCGGAAGCGCTCCCGAACAAGACCCCGTACGAAACCTACGCGGTGAACCGCGTGAAGATGGTGCTGGCCTCGATCAGCGGCAACGACGCAGGCGTCGCCAGCGCCGCCGAGGAAGTCCTCAAGTCCGGCTTCGAGCCGAAGGAATCGCAGGCCAAGCTGGTGCTGGCGATCGCCGACATCCAGTACAAGGCGAAGAACTACGGCGCCACCGTCGAGCAGCTCAAGCGCTACCAGGAAATGGGCGGCGACATGACCACCGCGCGTCCGCTGCTGGTGCGTGCGATGTACCTGAACAAGGACTATGCCGGCGCCAAGACCGAACTGCAGCAGGTCGTTGCCGAGGCCGAAAAGGCCGGCAAGGCCCCGAGCCAGGAAGACATGAAGCTCCTGCTCAGCTCGACCCATGAATCGAAGGACAATGCCGGCTACGCCAGCGCCGTCGAGAAAATGGTCACCTACTACCCGAGCGACGAGTACTGGAACGAGCTGGTCCGCGTCGGCGTCATCAAGAAGCCGGGCTTCAGCCAGGACAACTACATGACCGTGCTGCGCCTGCTGTTCGCCGCCACCAAGACCATGCGCGAGGAAGACTACGTCGACCTGGCCGAAACCGCCCTGCGCGACGGCTTCCCGACCGAAGCGAAGAACGTGATGGACGCCGGCTACGCGGCAGGCGTGCTGGGCAAGGGCGCGAACGCCAAGGCCCATGGCCAGCTGCGCGACCGCGCCAACAAGGGCGCTGCCGACGACGCCAAGAACATCGCCAGCGGCGAAGCGTCGGCCGCCAAGTCGAAGAACGGCGCGGGCCTGGTCAACCTGGGCTGGGCCTACTCCACCATGGGCCAGCACGACAAGGGCATCGGCTTCATCCAGCAGGGTATCGCCAAGGGCGGCCTGAAGCAGCCTGACGAAGCCAAGCTGCGCCTGGGCATCGCCCAGTCCAAGGCCGGCCGCAAGGACGAGGCAGTCAAGACCTTCGAGAGCGTCAAGGCGAGCGGCGGCTACGCCGACGCGGCGCGCCTGTGGGTCATGCTGCTGAACCAGCCGGCCGGCGCGCAGGCTACCGCGGCCGCGGCGCCAGCCGGCCAGTAAGCCTTTCCGCTACCGCGAAAGGCGGGCGAGCGCTGCAAGCGCCGCCCGCTTTTTTTATGCGCGCCTTTTATGTTCGCAACCGTGCGCGAGCGTACATCCGCCCAGCCCGGCCGGGCCGATAATCGCGTCATCAATGGGGAGGCGGCATGACGACGGTGCGCAAGGGACAGGCGGGTCCAAGGCTGGAGCGGGAAGCATTCCATCGCAAGTTCATCGACCAGTTCTTCGACCCGGCGTTCGAGGCGGTGGCGGACCAGCTGGCGGCGGTCGAGGAAGTGGCCTGGCAGGCCTATCACGACAAGCGCAAGGCGCCGCGCACGGTGAAGGCCGGCCCCGGCTTTGCCGATCCCGACTACGACCTGTCGATCGAGTGGAAGGAAGCGCACGAGCGTTTGCGCGCGGCCGAGGCGCGCCAGAAGGACCCCGCCACGCCGAGCCGCATCCTGCTGGTCAACGGCGCCGCGCGCAACGACGGCAGCTGTCCGGGCGAGATCTCGAAGACCTGGCGCCTGACGCAGATCGCGCGCGACACCCTGGCTGCCCAGGGCCTCGAGACCGACGTGCTCGACCTGAGCCGCCTCATTTCCGACTACGACCGCCACATCCATCCCTGCAAGGCCTGCGTCTCGACCGCCATGCCGCTGTGCCACTGGCCGTGCAGCTGCTACCCGAACCACGCCGAGCGCCAGACCGGCGACTGGATGAACGAGATCTACGAGCGCTGGGTGGCGGCGCATGGCGTCATCATCCTGACCCCGGTCTACTGGTACCAGGCGCCGGCGGTGCTCAAGCTGATGATCGACCGCCTGGTCTGTGCCGACGGCGGCAATCCCGATCCCAGCTCGACCGGGGGCAAGGACGCCGCGAAGGCCAAGCGCATGGAGCTGGACGGCTGGGACTACCCGAAACACCTGGCCGGGCGCGCCTTCGGCCTGGTGGTGCACGGCGACGTCGCCGGCATCGAGGGCACGCGGCGCTCGCTGTCGGACTGGCTGAACTGGATGGGACTGGTCGACTCGGGCAGCTTCGGCCAGCTCGACCGCTTCGTCGGCTACTACGAATCCTATGCGGACAGCCACGAGACGCTCGACCGCGACACCGCCTTCCAGGAAGAAGTGCGCAACGTGGCGCGCGCGGTGGCGCTGACGGTGGACGACCTGCGCGCCGGACGCGTGGTGCCGCCCGGCGGGCGCCTGCGCGCGCCACGCCCGAAATAAGCCCTCCTCCGTCCGACATCAACGTG
>DOUW01000381.1 GCA_003520365.1 Massilia sp. | reverse complement strand
GGCAGGTAGGGTTGCGGGCGCGGGGGCTGGATGGGCTGGATGGGCCGGCAGGGCGGCGCCGGCCAGGGCCAGCGCGACGGCTGCGGCGATGGGGCTGTGGTGCATGGAATGCTTTCGTCGGGTGGGTCTGCGACGGCGGCGCGGACGGCGGCCAGCTTCATGGATCGAGACATCGGCATCTTGCGGGCAATGGATGTCGATGTCAATCTATCAAGCCTGCCGACGCCAGCCAGGGCTGCCTGGGGTATGATCGGAACAGGCCCGGTTCCCCGCGCCACGACAACAATAAATTCGCAACAAATTCGCAACAAATTCGTGACAACAACGAAGGAGACCCATGAAACTCTACATCAGCAGCTACGCGCCCAATCCGCGCCGGGTGAGCATGTTTATCGCCGAGAAGGGCATCGCCGGCATCGAGACCGTGATGGTCGACATCATCAAGGGCGAGCACCGCAACGTGGACTACCTGGCCAAGAACCCGCTCGGCCGCGTCCCCGCGCTCGAATTCGACGACGGCCGCGTGCTGAGCGAAACGCGCGCGATCTGTACTTACCTCGAAGGCCTGCAGCCGGAACCGAACCTGATGGGCCGGGACTTCGAGGAACGCGCCTTCATCGAGATGGCCGACCGCCGCATGGAGCTGCACCTGCTGCTGGAAACGGCCAGCGCCGCGCGCCACACCCATCCCGCGCTGGCGGCGCTCGAGCAGCCCCAGTTCGCCGACTTCGGCGCGGCCCAGGGCGAGAAGATGCGCATCACCGCGCGCTGGCTCGACCAGGTGCTGGCGCGCCAGGAGTACGTTGCCGGCGAGCGCTTCACGATCGCCGACATCACCGCCTTCTGCGCGCTGGAGTTCGGCCGCGGCCTGCTGAAGTTCAAGCCGGGCGAGGAGGGGATGGAACACCTGCAAAGCTGGCGCGACCGCATCGCGGCAAGGCCGAGCGCGCAGGCGTCGAAATAAGACCCGCAGGATGGACAGCTCGTAGTCCGTTCCACTGGACCGGACTACTTCAGATGTTCAGGCGGAATCGAAAGAGGCGTCTGCCCTGCACCGGATGCTCGCCTTTATTGACAAGCCGACCTGTGCCGCCCTCACGCGGGCACCGTGACCCACCTCGTCGCCGCTATGCGATCAGGGCTGGCACGGCCCTCCTGGTCTCAGGCCGTATGGAGCTTCAGGGTTTCCAGCATCGGCCCGGTATCGCGGATGATCTCGGCCAGCGGCCACTCGAACGCGATGGCATTCACATTGTCGGCAACCTGCTGGACTTGGTCGACTCCAAGCTCCGGATCCGCTGCCGAGAACCAGAGCTCGTCAAAGGACATGTCCGAAGCCACGATGGGACGATAGATCCAGGCTTGCAAGACAGCTTTGCCAACGGGCAGGCTGACGGCGTCAGGTTCCCCGCTGAAGCCATATTTCTGCCTCTCGCCGGGGGCGAACCCCTGGTCGACATACAGGCACAGGTACAGCCCCACGTCGCTCGGTTGCGCGAACTCGCCATGGGTCCGCGAATAAAGATGATTCGATGCGAGCAGCGGGACATAATCCCAGGCCCAGGTGGTGCTGGGCTTGGTGGATTTTCGCGGCATGGAAGAATGCAGCGGCTCCCAGCTCTTGAATTCGCAGTTGAGCTCCGTGGCGATATGATCCATGGTCGGCAACATGCGGCGGTAAAAGGCGACCGAGATTCGGTGCGCCTGCTGGAGTTGGTCGATTAGTCGTTCTGCGGATTGCAACGTCATTGCCATTCTTCTGCCTTCAGTGTCGTTCGGTTTGTAAGTTCAGCAAGAGGATGCCAGACGGGGAGGCAGGACAAGCGCGGATAGTCCAGATACAGGGTTCTCCAGTCGTCGGTAATGCCTTCGCCAAGGCCTAGGATCTCGTCAAACGGCCGGGCGCGCTTGACTAGGCCATACAATGCAAAAGCCTCGATCCAGTCGGAATAAACAGCACGGTCGCCGGAAGTGCCTGTATTTGCCAATGCCGTCACGGCAGCGCATACGTCCTGCCATTCGATCGCGTGGACGGTCAAGCCCGATGTCGAGAAATCCAGTTCGAGTTGTGTCTTCCACGCTTTCCATTCGGGCACGTTGCGCCCCAGCGCGATGAAGTGCAGCGCACCCGTCTCGTTCGCTTGCTTGTCGTCCAGCAGCAGCGCTTCGATCTCGGCTTTCCATTGCGCCAGGCGCTGCCCGCCACCGGACGGAGGTTTGACCTCCACCAGGATGGTCGCGTTCTCGAATTCGATCAGCACATCAGGCTCCACGAAACGCCGCCCGGCGCCTGTCGGCAGCTTGGGCCAGAAGCGCATTTCGTGGAAAGCACCCAGTTCGTCAGCATGCTTTTGTGAGATCAATGCCGCCATGACGCCGCCGATGGCGTCGGGGGAGAGATAGGGAACGCGGCTGAAGAATACGGAAGTCAGCAAGTCCTCGCGATGGCGAAACAGGTCGCGCCAGCTATGGCTCCCTTCGCTCGACACGATGCGGCCTGCTTTGCCCTGAAGAATCGCCCTTAGCAATGCTTTATCCTTTATTTGTTGTCGCCCGCCCAGCCCACCGCGGCAGGTTGCGACGGTGGCGCAGGGCGGATTAAATTAGACCAGTAATTAGCCCAGTAATCGGTTCAGATGTGCAACTTATCCTGCTAGCCCACCCGCTTGTACCACCCCAGGTGCCCGAAGATCGGCAGATAATCCGGCGTGTGCGCATCGCTCGCAACGAGTTCGCGGTCGATCCCCAGCACCCCGAAGCGCGCCAGGCTGTCGTGGAACAGGCGCAGCACGCGCTGGCGCAGCACCGGGCCGAAGTCGGCCAGGGCGCGGCAGCAGACGATGGCCTGGAATTCGTTGAACGAGGCGTCCGTCACCAGGTTGTATTGCGCCCAGGTGATGCGCGCGCGCAGGCGCGGCAGCAGGCGCGCGCGGCCGTCGCGCACCTCGAAGTAGTCGCCCAGTTGCCCGCTGCCGCCGCTGCGCGCGTAGTTGTCCT
>DOUW01000383.1 GCA_003520365.1 Massilia sp. | reverse complement strand
CCCTCCCCCCGGCCCGCCACGTCGGGCAGCAGCCAGGGCAGCTGCAGTTCGCCGGCCGCGAGCTCCCCTTCGGCCGGGTGGTAGCGGTTCGAGGGCAGCAGCGGCTGCCCGGCCACTTCGCCGGGCGCCACCAGCTGCTCGATGGTGAACAATTCGACCTCTTGTGCCCCCGGTGCGGCGTAGGCCAGCACCGTGTTCGTGGTGCCGAGGTCGATGCTGACCAGGTAGGGCGTCACTGGGCCTCGGGTGCGGTACGAACGTCGAACTCGACCTTCCAGCGCTGGCCGTCAGGCGACAATGCCGCCAGCTCCAGCGTGCCAGCTTCGGTTGCCAGCGCGTGCAGTTTCACCTGCAATACGTCGCCCGGCGTGCGGCCCTCGGCCGGCAGCGTGGCCTGGATCTCGTTCAGTTCCTGCAGCTCGTCCGGGCCCCAGAAATCGAGCACCTCGCCGATCTGGTCCTGGCGGCGCGTGGTCGAGCCGAAGAAGCGGAAGTGGACAGGTTCGCCCACCACCAGGCCGAATTCCTGGCCCGGCAGTTCGAGTTCGCTGCCTTCTTCCATGCCGAAGGGCGCCACGCACAGGGCCTGGATCGGCGGCTCCATGCCGGGGATCGCCGGCATCGACGATTCCACGCCGACGTAGTAGGAACGGGCCGTGCCGCCGCGGATGCGCACGCCGCCGCCGCGCCGCGCATAGCTGTAGTAGGCCGCGCCACGCGCCACCGCCAGGTCGAGGTCGGCGCCTTCCAGCATGCGCGCCGGTTCCGCGCCTTCCATGTAAAGCCAGTCGTTGATGGTGTCCATCACGCGTTGGGCCAGGATGCCGGACTTGAACACGCCGCCGTTGAACAGCACCGCGCTCGGATGCAGGAAGGTATGGTCGGCGTTGACATTGCCAGCGAAGCCTTCCAGTTCGGCGGTGGCGCCGGCCTGGCGCGCCAGGAAGGCCGCCAGGTGCTTGGTGACGGCGGCGTCCTGGGCGTAAGGCAGGCCGAGTTGCGTCAGGCCGGCACGGGTACGCACGGCAGGACGGGCGCTCGCTTCCACGCGCGGGAAGAAACCATCAAGGATGAAGGTCGTGACTTCCTCGCGCGTCAGCTCGGTGCGGATCGAGCCGCCGATGAGCTTCGAGCCGCGGCTCGGCACCACGATCGGCCAGGTGGTGGCGTTCGCGTCGGCCAGCAGGTGTTCCTTGGCGCCACGGCAGCCGTAGGTGAGGGCGCGCATCTGCCAGGCGTCCAGTTGGGTGCCGTTGGCGGCCAGCTTGCGCGCGACCAGGTGCGCCAGCGCCAGGTCCATGTTGTCGCCGCCGAGCAGGATGTGGTCGCCCACGGCCACGCGGTGCGGTTCCAGCTTGCCTTCGCGTTCGAGGATGGCGATCAGGGAGAAGTCGCTGGTGCCGCCGCCGACGTCGACGACCAGCACGATGTCGCCGGCTTTTACCTGCTTGCGCCAGGCGCCGTTGCTGCCCTGGATCCAGCTGTACAGGGCGGCCTGCGGTTCTTCCAGCAGGGTGGCGGCGCTGTAGCCGGCGTTGCGCGCCGCTTCGGCGGTCAGTTCGCGCGCGCCCGGGTCGAACGAGGCCGGAATCGTGACGGTGACCTGTTGCTGGTCGAACGGCGCTTCCGGATGCGCCTGGTCCCAGGCGCGGCGCAGGTGCTGCAGGTAGCGGGTCGAGGCTTCCAGTGGCGAGACGCGCGTGACTTCTTCCGGCGCATCGCTCGGCAGGATGGCGGCGCGGCGGTCCACGCTCGGGTGCGAGAGCCAGCTCTTGGCCGAGGACACCAGGCGGATCGGCGTGGTGGCGCCGCGGCTGCGCGCCATCGCGCCGGCAATGGTGGTCTCGCCTTCGGCGCTCCATGGCAGGGCCAGTTCGCCCGGCGCCAGTTCGTCCGGATGCGGCAGGTAGAGGAAGGACGGCAGCAGCGGCAGCGCGTCGACGGTGCCGGGCGCGGTCAGCTGCGGCACCGGCAGCACGCCGTGCGCGGTCTTCTCGCCGTCGCTCTGTTCCAGGTCGACATACGAGAGCGCGCTGTGGGTCGTGCCCAGGTCGATGCCGATGGCGTAACGGGCGCTCACAGTTCCACCTCCGCGGGAGCGATCACGCTGGCGTCGTGTTCCTTCGCCAGCTGGGGAAGACGGACGTCCGTCGCGCGCCAGCCGCGGTGCGACAACGTGCCCTTGAACGGGGCCTTGCCGACCACGTTGCCGGTCAGGCGCACGCTGGCGGCATCGAAGCCTTCTTCCAGCGTCACGCGGGCGCCTTCCGCCTCGCTGCGGACGGGCTGGATCGTGAAGTGTTCCTTCAGCACGCGGGCGCAGCCTTCGTGCACGACGCGGGCGGCGGCGCCGATGTCGGCGTCGGCGTAGGCAGCCAGGTTCTCGTTGGCGAAGTCGATCAGGCGCGCTTCGCGCTGCAGCAGGGTCAGCAGTTGCAGGGCGGCTTCCGGCGTCGTTTCGCGCAGCACGGTCGGGGCCGGAACCGGCGCGGCGGGTGCCGGGGCCGGGGTGGGTATCGGGGCAGGTGCGGGAGCAGGTGCGGGAGCGGGCGGCGCGGCCACGGGGCCGACCTGGTCATCGCGCAGGCGCGCGGCGAATTCGGCGTCGCCGACGGTCTTGAAGAAGCTGCCGAAGGCAAGGGACAGCCGGCTCCAGAAGCCAGGCAGTTGGGTCGGTGTATTCATTCTTGATGTTCTATAGGGTAAGGGACGGGCGCGCTGTCAGGCAGCGTCGGGAGCCCAGGTCCGGAAAACGCGAATGATATCAGTTCAGCGCGCAGTGCAACCACAAGCGGGATGTGCAGCGGGGACGCCGGGGCGAGGCTGTGGACGCGCGGGCTTGACCTTGGCAGGCCATGAAACATTGCCGGATTTTATGGCGCGTAAATACTTATCCGGATTTCGTCCCGTGCGCGGTATGAAAGGCGCATAGTGTCATCTGTTTCGCCGGATCCCTTCGCGATCCTGCATTCGAGCGGTGAGCTGAAACATCGTTGCCGCTTCCTCGCCTGCACCGCCAGGCTCCGCACTCCCATCCGACGTGGCCGCCGCTGGCGGCCCGACCAAGAAAAGGTACACCATGTTTCCATTCTCATCATCCGTTACACCCGCGGTCCGTATGCACCTGGATTCCCAGGCTGCTTTTTTCAACGACCTGTCTAAATCGATGACCGACGCTTTCCAGAATATCTGCCAGGCCAATATGCAGCTCGGCCAGGCGATGTTCGAGGAAAGCGTGATCGCCAACCAGCGCCTGCTGACCACCCAGAACAGCAGCGATGCGTTCAGTGAAGTCGCTGCCCGCGCCCAGCCGGCCGCGGACAAGCTGCGTTCTTACCAGCAGCATCTTTCGCGTCTTACCGCCGACACCCAGGTCGACCTGGCCCGTGTCGCCCAGGAGCATGTCCAGGAAACCGCCCGTACCGCCCATGCGCTGGCGGACGAGGTGACGCGCACGGCGGTGGAGGAAACCGACCGCAGCATGCGCAAGCAGGAAGAAGCGCTGAAGAATTTCCGCAATCCCTTCGAGAGCGATGCGCCGCGCGGCAACGGTAGCGCCCAGCCCAAGGCGGCTTCCCAGCCGCAGCGCGAAGGCGCGGGCGCCAGCATGCAGGTCGACAGCCAGGCCGGCAACGCGTCGTTCCATGGCAGCGTGCAGAGCCAGTCAGGACAGTCCGCACAGCAAGCGGCCAACAAGAATCCTGGCAAACCGAACTGAGCCGGCCCACGCTTCGCCGACCCCGCTTCGGCAGGACGGATGGACGCCCATAAGCGGCGCCATCATGTCTGCGATGCACCAGCCAGCAAGGCCTGGCTGTAGGCACCGAAATCATCCAGCCCACGCTTGATGATCGTCACCAGCGCCGGCAAAGGTGCGGCCTGGTGATCCCATTCGGCGCGGCAGAATTCACCGGTGCGCTTCAGGTCTTCGGCCAGCGCCGCATCGATCCAGCCATGCCCGGCCAGCAGGGTAATCACTTCGCGCTCGTCCTGCGGCTCGCCCAGCCCGGCCTCGGCAATCACATAATCCCCCATCTCCACCGCCGCCTCCCAGGCCCGGATCACGTTGAGCGTGGCCGCGTCCTGGCGCGTGATGTCGCCCACAAACGTGGTCGGGTCCTTCTCGTACTCCTCGCGGGCGCGCCGGCAGCAGCGTTCGATGGTGCCGGTCTTGTCGATCAATACGGTGTCGTCCATGTGTGCTCCTTCAGATGAGGAAAAGCAGGGCCGCCACGGCGGTCGGCCCCAGCGCGCCGGCCAGCAGGCCGAGCGCGTTGATCGACTCGTCGCTGAAGCCGTTGCGCAGCAGCGCGGCGCCGGCCGGGTTCGGGGCGTTGGCGATGACGGTCAGGCCGCCGCCGGCGACCGCGCCCGCCACCAGCATGTACTGGGAATGTTCGGACAGGCCGGCGATCAGCGAGCCCAGGTAGGTGAGGGCGGCATTGTCGGTGATCGCGGTCAGGCCCAGCGCGCCGAAGAACAGCGCGGTCGGTCCCAGGCTGGAGACGATGGGCTGCAGCCACCATTGCTGCATGCCACCGAGCACCACCAGGCCGGCCAGGAAAAAGCCGACCAGCAGCCCTTCCTTCAGGATCAGCGGATCCTGGTGCCGTTCGTAGGCCTTGGTGAAGCCCAGGAACAGCATGAACAGGCCGAGGAAGAGCACCGGATGGTGGGCCAGCAGCACCACGGCGGCCAGGAAGCCCAGGTGGATCAACGAGACCTTGAGCGGCACGACCTGTTCGCTGCCGGTCGGGGCAGGGGGCGGCGCCAGGTGCTTGCGCAGCAGCAGGACGATGACGGTGGCGTTGATGAACACGGCCACCGCGGCGCGCCAGCCGAAGTGGGCGAACATGTAGGCGCTGTCCCAGCCCCAGGTGCCGGCCACCATCAGCACCGGCGGCGCGGCGTAGGAGGTCAGCGTGCCGCCGATCGAGACATTCACGAACAGGACGCCCAGCGCGCCGTACTTCAGCGCTTCCGGCACGCCGGGGCGGAATACCTGGGGCGCGAGCATCAGCGCCGCCAGCGTCATCGCCGCCGGTTCGGTGATCAGGGAGCCGGCCAGCGGCACCAGGGCCAGGCCGAGCCAGGCCAGCATGACCTCGGTGCGCAGCGGCGCCAGGCGCAGCAGGC
>DOUW01000382.1 GCA_003520365.1 Massilia sp. | reverse complement strand
CCGGCCAGGGCCGCTGCCAGGGGACCGGCCACCACCAGGCCAACGCCCGGCAGGACCAGCGTGGTGCCGACTGCGGCGATACCAGCCAGCACGGCGCCGATGGTGCCGCCAATGCCCGCGCCGATGCCGGCGCCTTCGGCCGCTTTGCTGCCCAGTTCGGTATCGGTGTCGCCGAAGTGGGTCTTGCGGGTCGAATCCGACATCATCAGGTTGACGTCGTCGCGGCCATAACCGCGGTCGGAAATCGAGCCGTAGGCGCGCTCGGCGCTGGCGCGATCGGGGAACAGGCCGGTGACCATGCGCGACTGCTGGTTGTTCGTCGTGTCGTAGCTCATGATGGATCCTTTCAAGGTTCGTGATGCAGTGGGCTCTGCAACGTGGTCGTTGCCAGTTCACGAACAATATGCCTGCCCAGCCATATGCTTCTGTTCGCTGACGCACTCACTTCGAGACATTCCAAAAGGAAAGAAAAATCCTGAAAAAACAAGGTGTTGGAACGCGGCGGCGTAATTCGTCGTCTAACGTTACTTGCCGCACCGACCCGCTATGGCTGGCCTACGTAGACTTTTTCACATGGCCACGGCAATCAATTGGCCTGGGGTAGTTTTTTTACTATGAGGAGGAATCAAAATGCTATTCATCATTTGGATCGTTGTCGGTGGTATCCTGGGTTGGCTCGCCAGCATGGTCATGAAAACCGATGCTGAGCAAGGCATGATCCTGAACGTCGTGGTTGGTATCGTTGGCGCCTTCCTGGGCGGCTGGCTGCTCTCCCCGCTGTTTGGTACGGGCACCATCAATTCCGATGACTTCAGTGTCTCGTCGCTGCTGGTTTCCTTCCTGGGCGCCGTCATCCTGCTGGCCATCGTGAACCTGCTGCGCCGCGGCCGCGTTCGTTAATAAGAAGTTTGGAAAGCCCCTGATAAAACCAACGCTTTCATGCGTTGGTTTTTTTTCGTTTGGAATATCGCATGCGCGCCAGGACCCTCGTCATTATCTTGATCACCAGCATCGTCACCTTGCTGGCCGGCTTTCTCGCCCTAAACTTCATGCCGAGCGAGAAACAAATCGAGACCCAGTTGACGCGCCAGTACGACATCCACGACGCCCAATTCCGGCGCTCGATGGGCGTACTGCTGGGGCCGCCCATCATCGAGGGCAACAAGGTCGAGGTGCTGCTCAACGGCGACCAGATCTTCCCGGCCATGCTGGACGCGATCCGCGCCGCGAAGACCAGCATCACCTTCGAAACCTATATCTACTGGTCCGGCAGCATCGGCCACGAATTTTCCGAAGCGCTGGCCGAGCGCGCGCGCGCCGGCGTCAAGGTCCACCTGATGCTCGACTTCATCGGCAGCATCAAGATGGACGACGACTCGATGCAGGCGATGCGCGACGCCGGCGTGCAATTGCAGCGCTACCACAAGCCGGCCTGGTGGAAGCTGGCGCGCCTGAACAACCGCACCCACCGCAAGTTGCTGATCGTCGATGGCCAGGTCGGCTTCACGGGCGGCGTTGGCATCGCCGACCAGTGGCGCGGCAATGCCCAGGACGAAGAACACTGGCGCGACACCCATTTCCGCGTGGAAGGCCCGGTGGTCGGCCAGATGCAGGCCGTGTTCACCGACAACTGGACAAAAGCGACCGGCACCGTCCTCGACGGCCCCGATTACTTCCCGCCGCTCGCGCCCAAAGGCGACATTCCCGCCCAGATGTTCTCGAGCTCGCCCACCGGCGGCAGCGCCAGCATGCACCTGATGTACCTGATGGCGATCACCGCCGCGCGCCAGTCGATCCTGCTGTCGGCCTCGTATTTCGTGCCGGACGAGCTGGCGATGCGCGCCCTGGTCGCGGCCGCCAAGCGCGGCGTCGACGTCCGCATCATTACGCCCGGCAAGGAAATCGATTCCGACGTGGTGCGCATCGCTTCGCGCGAGCGCTGGGGTCCCCTGCTCGAGGCCGGCATCAAGATCGCCGAATACCAGCCGACCATGTACCACGTGAAAGCGCTGATCGTCGACGACATGATGGTCTCGGTCGGTTCGACCAACTTCGACAACCGCTCGTTCAGCATCAACGACGAGGCCAACCTGAACCTGCTCGACCCGGCCTTCGCACGGGCCCAGCGGGATATCTTCGAAGACGACTGGAAACGCGCGCGGCCGATCAGCCTCCAGGCCTGGCAGAACCGTCCATGGACCGAGAAACTGGCCGGCGAAGCGGCTTCGCTGCTGGGAGCGCAGCTGTAGTCGTCTCCTGAATCATCGCGTGTCTTGACAGGCAATTAGTGGTTGACGAGCCAGCCGTAGAGTATCCATACTCCGGGTTGCTCCGCGGAGCCCGACGCATCCGACAACCATCCCTGACACACGCGAATGAAAAAGACCCTTCTCTCGCTCGCCATCCTGACCAGCTTCGCCGCACAAGCGGACGAAGGCATGTGGATGCCGCAGCAGCTGCCACAAGTAGCCCAGCAACTGAAAGCCGCCGGCCTGGAGCTGGACCCGAACACCCTGACCCAGCTGACCGAATTCCCGATGGGCGCCGTCGTGAGCCTGGGCGGCTGCTCGGCCTCCTTCGTTTCGCCGCAGGGCCTGGTCATCACCAACCACCACTGCGTCTACAACAGCGTCGCCGTCAACTCGACGCCCGAGCGCGACCTGCTGGCCAACGGCTTCCTGGCCAAGACGTTCGCCGAGGAAGTGCCGGCCGCCCCGGGTAGCCGCGTCTTCGTGACCGAGGAAGTGACCAACGTCACCGACCAGATCATCGACAAGAAAGTCGCCAAGCTGACCGGCAAGGCTCGCATCGACGCGATCGAAAAGAATCAGAAGGAAATGGTCGCCGCCTGCGAGAAGACCCCGGGCTACCGCTGCACCGTGCCGAGCTACTACGGCGGCCTCGAGTTCTACCGCCTGAAGCAACTGGAAATCCGCGACGTGCGCCTGGTGCACGCGCCGCCGGCCGGCGTCGGCAAGTTCGGTGGCGACACCGACAACTGGATGTGGCCGCGCCACACCGGCGACTACGGCTTCTACCGCGCCTACGTCTCGAAGGACGGCAAGGCCGCCGACTACGCCGCCGACAACGTGCCTTACGTGCCGAAGCACTTCCTGAAGGTCGCCACCGAAGGCTCGAAGGAAGGCGATTTCATCATGGTCGCCGGCTACCCGGGCCGCACCAACCGCCACCGCCTGCCGTCGGAAGTACAGTACACCTTCGACTGGAACTACCCGGCCTTCGTCCAGGCTTCGGGTGAAGTGCTGGCCATCATCGAACGCGAGACCAAGAACGACCCGGCCGCCAAGCTGAAGTACGCCGGCCAGATCGCGGGCGTGAACAACTACTACAAGAACCGCAAGGGCATGCTGACCTCGTACGAGAACAGCGACTTCCTGGCACGCAAGACCGCCGAGCACGCCGCAATGAAGGCCTGGGTCAACGCCGACGCCGCCCGCAAGAAGCAGTTCGGCGCCGACATCGAGGCCGCCGAGAAGCTGATCGCCGAGCGCGACGCCCACACCAAGCAGGGCTTCTACCTGGGCTACGCCCAGCCGCGCTTCCTGAGCTCGGCACGCAGCCTGTACCGCCTGGCCAACGAGCGCACCAAGCCGGATGCCCAGCGCAAATCGGGCTACCAGGAACGCGACATGGCGCGCCTGACCTCGGTCATCACCGGCCAGGACCGCACCTACGACGAGAAGGTCGACAAGGCCCTGGTCATGAACTTCCTCGCCAAGTACCTGGCCCAGCCGGTCGACGAGCAGGACAAGGCCTTCAACGACGCCCTGGGGCTGCGTGCGGGCATGAGCCAGGACGAGCTGAAGGCCGCCCTGGACAAGGCCTACGCCGGTTCCAAGCTGGCCAACAAGGAAGAGCGCACCGCCTGGCTGAAGAAGTCGCCGGCCGAATTCAAGGCCAGCAACGACAGCTTCATCAAGGCAGCGGTCGCCATGTACGACGCCGACATGAAGGACGAAGCCAAAGAGGAAGAACTCGCCGGTAAGATCCAGAAAGCCTACTCGGGCTACATGAAGGCCAAGATCGCCTACATGAACAGCAAGGGCCAGGCCGTCTACCCGGACGCCAACAGCACCCTGCGCGTGACCTTCGGCAAGATCATGGGCCGCGACCATGGCGCCGACGGCACCGGTTCCTGGACCGCGTTCACCACCGTCAAGGGCGTGGTCGCGAAGCACACCGGCGAAGGCGAGTTCAACGCCCCGGCCGCCCAGCTGGCAGCGATCAAGGCCAAGGACTTCGGCAAGTACGTCGACCCGGTCCTGAAGAGCGTCCCGGTCAACTACCTGGCAACGCTGGACATCACCGGCGGCAACTCGGGTTCCGCAGCACTGAACAAGCGCGGCGAGCTGATCGGCCTGGCTTTTGATGGCACCCTGGACTCGATCATTTCGGACTGGGACTTCAATGCCGCCAACACCCGCGACATCCAGGTCGACGTCCGCTACATCCTGTGGAACATGAAGCACGTCGACAAGGCCGACAACCTGCTGAAGGAAATGAACGTGCTGTAATCCTGGCCGCTCATTGAAGCAAAGCCACGCTGCCGCAAGGCGCGTGGCTTTTTTCATGTCTGCAACCGCACTCAGCCATGGTGGCGACACGATCTGCGCCGCTGCCGTAAATTCGAACCACTGTCGAAAGGATCCATCACCACTCATTTATATAGGAAAAACACCGATGAACTTGCGCGACCTGCTTCCTTCCATCCTGATCGGCGCCGTTGCCAGCGCGCGCTCGATGACGCCGATGGCCACCATCGCCACCGCACGCCTTGCCGACCGAAAGACGCCCGGCGAACTGTTCCTGCTCGACCGCCCGCTGTTCAAGTACGGCGCCCTGGCCATGGGCGCCGGAGAACTGGTGGGCGACAAGATGAAGACCGCACCCGACCGCACGGTCTTCCTCGGCCTGCTGGCGCGCGTGATGAGCGCCGGGATCGCCGGCGCCGCCCTGGCGCCGCGCGGGCGCGAG
>DOUW01000540.1:7510-7771 GCA_003520365.1 Massilia sp. | reverse complement strand
TGCATCATCCCGTCGATGCGCGGCGACCTGGTCTCGCGCCCGATCCACGAGGTGCTGACCGAGGCCGAGAACCTGTTCAAGGCCGGTGTCAAGGAACTGCTGGTGATTTCGCAGGACACCTCGGCCTATGGCGTGGACGTGAAGTTCCGCACCGGCTTCTGGAACGGCCGCCCGATCAAGACTCACATGACCCAGCTGGTCGAAGCGCTGGGCGTGCTGGCGCGCCAGTATGACGCCTGGGTGCGCCTGCACTACGTTTAT
>DOUW01000540.1:407-7408 GCA_003520365.1 Massilia sp. | reverse complement strand
ATCCGCTCGACCTTCATCGCCGGCTTCCCGGGCGAAACCGAGGCCGAGTTCGAATACCTGCTGGACTTCCTGCGGGAAGCGCAGATCGACCGCCTCGGCTGCTTCGCCTACTCGCCGGTGGAAGGCGCCAGCGCCAATGAATTGGATAACCCGGTGCCGGAAGAAGTGCGCGAAGAACGCCGCGCGCGCGTCATGCTGCTGCAGGAAGAAATCTCGGCCAAGCGCCTGCAGGCCAAGGTCGGCAAGACCATCCGCGTGCTGGTCGACGAAGTCAATGCCCGCGAAGCGATCGGCCGCTCGGCCGCCGATGCGCCGGAAATCGACGGCGTCGTCCACATCAAGCGCTCGCTGGTGCCGGGCAAGGCCAAGCTGGCCGTCGGCCAGTTCGCCGACGTGGTCGTGACGAAAGCCGACGCCCACGACCTGTGGGCAACCGTGGCGTAAAATGGTTCCGTAGGGTGGGTACTTGTACCCACCGATCTGGCACCGTCACATGCCGGCCGCTGTTCGCACCAACAGCGCCGGCATTGTCATTTCAGGATACTGAACTCTTATCGCAAGAAAGGGCCCCCATGACCAAGAAGTCCCTCCAGACCACCCTGATCCACACCGACTATGCACCCCCGGCAGGCTTCGACGCCTACCCGCCCGGCATCCACCGCGCCTCGACCGTGCTGTTCGAGAACGTCGCCGCCCTGCGCTCGGGGGACTGGAAGAACAAGACCGCCTATACCTACGGCCTGCACGGCACCCCGACCACCTTCACGCTCGAAGCGCGCCTGGCCGAGATCGAAGGCGGCAAGCACTGCCTGCTGGCGCCTTCCGGCCTGTCGGCGATCTCGATGGTCGATTTCGCCTTCCTGACGAGCGGCGACGACGTCCTGCTGCCGGATAACGTCTACAACCCGAACCGCGAACTGGGCCGCTGGCTGTCGCAGGACTTCGGCATCAGCGCGCGCTACTACGACCCGCTGGTCGGCGCCGGCATCGCCGAACTGATCCAGCCGAACACGAAGCTGGTCTGGACCGAGGCGCCGGGGTCGGTGTCGATGGAAGTGCCGGACCTGCGCGCGATCTGCGACGCCGCCCACGCGCGCGGCGTGCTGGTGGCGCTCGACAACACCTGGGCCGCAGGCCTGGCGCTGCGCGGCTTCGACGTCGGCGTCGACATCGTCATGCACGCGCTGACCAAGTACCAGTCGGGCGGCTCGGACCTGCTGATGGGCGCGGTGATCACGCGCGAACGCGCCGTCCACGACAAGCTGGCCACGGCCCACATGCGCCTCGGCCTGGGCGTGAGCCCGGACGACGCCTATCTCGTGATGCGCGGCCTGCCGACCATGAAGCTGCGCTTCGAGGCCCACGACCGCGCCGCGCGCGAGGTGGCGGCCTGGCTCAAGGCCCGTCCCGAGATCGTACGCGTGCTGCATCCGGCCTTCGAGGACTGCCCGGGCCACGCACACTGGCAGCGCGATTTCACCGGGGCCGGCGGGCTGTTCTCGGTGATCTTCGACGAGCGCTACACGGAGGCGCAGACCGACCGTTTCGTCGATTCGCTGGAACTTTTCGGCCTCGGCTACAGCTGGGGCGGCGCCAACAGCCTGGCGGTGCCGTACCGGATGGGGGCGATCCGCCGCGACTGGCAGGAGCAGGGCACGCTGGTGCGCTTCAATATCGGGCTGGAGGACCCGCGCGACCTGATTGCGGATATCGAGCAGGCGCTTGCCACGCTGTGAGGGATGGTGTGGCGCCGCCTGTGGCTTCGGCGGCGCCAACTTTGGGGTCATGGGGCGTCCGCGTGGGCACAAGTGCCCACCCTACAAGGTCAAAAACATGCGGCACTTCGATTGATCGCGTGTCCTACGTATATGTGCCTTTCGTAGGGTGGGCTCTCGAGCCCACGCGGTACGACGCTCGAATGATCGAAACGCAAACGGGACGCACCACGGCGCCCCGACCTCCAACTTACTGCTTCAACACCCGCCGCAGCGTATTGGACAGGTCTTCCGCCGAAAACTTCGCCACATAGGCGTCGGCGCCGACGTTCTTGACGTGCTCCTCGTTGGTCGTGCCCGACAGCGAGGAGTGGATCACCACCGGAATGTTCGCGAGGCGGGCGCTTTTCTTGATGTTGCGGGTCAGGGTGAAGCCGTCCATTTCCGGCATCTCGAGGTCGGTCAGCACCAGGGCGACCTTGTCGGAAACCGTCTTGCCCTCGGCTTCGGCGGCATTCGCGATGCTGTTCAACTGGTCCCAGGCTTCCTTGCCGCTCTTGGTCATGACGTAGGGCAGGCCCATCGCGTCCAGGCCCTGCTCGATGAGGGCGCGCGCGACCACCGAGTCGTCCGCCGCCAGCACGACCGAACCGGGCTTGATCTGGATCCTGGCGCCGACCGCCTGCTGGCTGATCTCGGGGCCGGAATCCGGATTCAGGTTGCGCAGGATGGTCTCGACGTCGAGCACCTGGGCCAGGCGACCACCGTGACCGTTCGCGCCGTCCTCGCCTTCGAGGCGGGCGATGCTGGTGACCATGCCGCTGCCGGCGCTCTTTTCGGCCGACATCACCTGGCTCCAGTCCAGGCGCACGATCTCTTCGACGCTCTCGACCGCGAAGGCCTGGGTGGTGCGGGCGAATTCGGTGACCAGCATGATGTTCAGGCCGGTTTTCGGCTTGACGCCGGCGATCGCCGGCAGGTCGAGTACCTGGATGATCTGGCCGCGCAGGTTGACCACGCCAAGCACGTGCGCCGGCGAACCGGCGACCGCGGTAATCGCCGGCATGGCGACGATCTCGCGGATCTTGAATACGTTGATGCCGAACAGCTCGTTGTGCTCGCCCTAGTCGTCGCCACCGAGGCGGAACAGCAGCAACTCGAACTTGTTGGTGCCGGTAAGATTGCTGCGCTCGTCGACTTCCTGCTGAACCGATTTCATATATCGCCCTGAAAATTAGTGATGCCGTAGGGAAAGCATTCTAGCTGCGAAAAGGACGAAACTATAAAGACCGGCTCAAACAGGCATGGATTTGTTGCTGTTCAGATCCAAAAAACCACGAATCAGGCGGTAGGCCTTCCAGACCCAGGCGATACCCCATACCAACAATGCAACAGGCAGGCCGACGATGGTCGCGAACAGGATGCCGCCGACCACCATCCACAGCACGTAGAACCAGAACGAGCGCAGCATCCAGGTATGGTGGCTGTAGACCATGGTGCCTGCGGTGTCGGGCCGCTTGATGTAATTGACGATCACCGGCAGGATCGACAGCATCCCCAGCGAAAAGAAGAAAGTGGCGGCATGGACCAGGTAGAGAATGCGCGCCAGTTGCTTGGCGTCTTCGATTCCGCGGTCCAGGACGAGTTCTTGCGACATGATCAGGCTCCTTCGGGACGACCCCGCTTGTTTCGATGCTTGTCTCTATTGTAACAGTCCGGCATGGTGATTTCGCTAAGCTTGCGTGGAGGCGGGCGCCGGGCTGCCACGGCTGCGCTGCTAAAGCTGGGATTCGACCCAGGCCGCGATCCGTCCCGCATCCATGGCGCCGGCCTGGCGCGCGATCTCGCGGCCGCCGCGAAACAGCGCCAGGGTCGGGATGCTGCGAATCGCGAAGCGCGCCGCGACATCCTGGGCACGTTCGGTGTCCACCTTCAGCAGGCGCACGCGCGGTTCGAGGCGCTGCGCCGCCTGCGCATAATGGGGCGCCATCATCTTGCAGGGGCCGNNTGTCGTTGCGCGAAATGTGGCGGGCGAACTGTACGGACGAAACGTCCAGCGGCCGGCCAGTAAACAATGCTTGCGCGCACTTGCCGCACACCGGCTGGTCGGCAAGACGTTTGGGCGCGAGACGGTTGACGGCCTCGCATTGCGGGCACACGATGTGGATCGGATCGCTCACGGTGTCATCTCCTCGGACAATGGATGTTGGCGCTATTGTAAGCCGGCCGTCGCCGGCGCGTGGTTTCCGGGCTGGCGCCGGCAAGTCGCGCCGCGGCCCAACCATGCGCCGCAGCAAGGGCGCCGGACGTAGAATCGCTTCATCAGCAATTGCAATAAAACCAATGACGAATCCGACCCAGGCTTGCACCCAACTGATCGGCTGCGCCGGCTGGAGCCTGCGCAGCGAACACGCCGCGCACTTCCCAAGCGCGGGCAGCCACCTCGAGCGCTACGCCGCCGTCTTTCCGATGGTCGAGATCAACTCGTCCTTCTACCGCCCGCACCAGCCCAAGACCTATGCGCGCTGGGCCGAGAGCGTGCCGGATGCGTTCCGCTTCGCGGTCAAGGTGCCGCGTTCGATCACCCACGACGCCGGCCTGCGCGACATCGACGCGCTGTTGGACCGCTTCGCAAGCGAGGCCGGCACCCTGGGCAAGAAGCTCGGCTGCCTGCTGGTGCAGCTGCCGCCGAAGTTCGGCTTCCACGACGAGACCGTGCGCGGCTTCTTCCTGCGCCTGCAGGCGCGTTTCGACTGCATGATCGCCTGCGAGGGGCGGCACCCGAGCTGGTTCAGCGACACCGCCACCGAGGTGCTGCGCGAGCGCGGCGTGACGCGCGTGATCGCCGATCCGCCCGCCGGCCAGCCGGGGCCGCACGTGCCGACAACGGAGGACATCTACGTGCGCCTGCATGGTACGCCGCGCATTTATTACTCGTCGTATTCGCAGGAATACCTGGCGGCGCTGGCGCGCGACCTGGCCGTGCACAGTGCGGCCGGCCGCACCGTCTGGTGCATCTTCGACAATACGGCGGCCGGCGAAGCGGTGCCGAACGCGCTCGAGGTCTTGCGTGCGTGCCGGGACGGCGCCGCGCCAGGCGTGTGATACTGCGGCCATGGTCACGGCGAGTTTCCGTTTCTACGAGCAACTGAACGACTTCCTGCCGCGCGCGCGGCGCGGGCGCGAATTCGCGCCTCCTTGCGCGCGCGCCGCCACGGTCAAGCACATGATCGAGGCCCTGGGCGTGCCGCACACGGAAGTCGAGCTGGTCCTGGTGAACGGCGAGTCCAGCGGCTTCGACCGCTTGCTGGCAGAGGGCGACCGGGTCGCGGTCTACCCGAAGTGCGAGACTGCCGACATCGCGCCGCCTCTGCGCGTGCGCGCGCGTCCACTGGTCGCGTCGCCCGCGCGTCCGCGCTTCGTGGCCGACGCCCATCTCGGCGGCCTGGCGCGCCTGCTGCGCATGGCCGGCTTCGACACGCTCTACGACAACCGTTACCACGACGACGAAATCGTCGCCATCGCCCTGGACGAGGACCGGGTGGTGCTGACGCGCGACCGCGAGCTGCTCAAGCGGCGCACCCTCACGCATGGCTGCTACCTGCACGCGCTCAAGCCCGCGCAGCAGTTCCAGGAACTGTTCGACCGCCTCGACCTGGCCGCGAGCGCGCGGCCGTTCACGATCTGCCTGCACTGCAACCTGCCGCTGCGCAGCGTCGCCAAGGCCGACGTGCTGGACCGGCTGCCGCCCTCGGTGCGCGAACTGCACGACGAATTCAATACCTGCGATTGCTGCGGCCGGGTGTTCTGGAGGGGCTCGCATCACAAGCGCATGACGGAACTGCTGGCCGGCGTGACGGATGCTGCGCGCCGGCTCCCGGCCGCGGTAGAATCGGCGGCGAATCCGGCCCCTGGACCCTAGCCGCGTGAACCAACCCGCCGTCAGCCTGCCGTTCCCGATCCGTACCGAGTGCCCGCCCGGGGCCTGCGTGTGCGGGTACGAGCGCGTCCTGGCCGACCCGCAGGCCGACCACCGCCCGCTGGCGATCGACCGCCGCCAGGAGCAGATGCTGGTCGCGCGCATCGAGCGCGTGACCGACTATGCCGACCTGCAGCATGTGCAGGCCCTGATCCGCAAGAACGTCGGCGCCGAGCTGCGCATCGCGCCCGGCCCGAACGAGGTGCGCACCGTGCGCGGCATCATCATCGTCCTCGAGGACAAGCCGGGCCTGTGCAGGAAAGTGAGGCAATCGGTGCCGGCGGCGGTGCGCCGCCTGCTGCAGGAAAAGCCCGAGATCGCCTATGCCGTCCTCGACGCCCACGACCTGTTCGGCTCACCATAGTTCGTTAGTGCTGCCGCTCAGGTCTTGACGATGTACTTCAGCACGAAGCCGACCAGCAGGCAGGCCGCCATCACCAGCGACAGGCCGCCGTGGAACATGTCGCTGCCGACGGAGACCTCGCGCGACATCTCTTCCTTGCTCATCTTGCCGGCGCGCGTCAGCACCACCGGGCGCAGCAGGCCCTGGATGCCGAGCAGGACCAGGCCGATGCCGATCAGGGTCTCGCCGGTGAGGCCGCGCTCGATGCCGGTCGACAGGCCCATGCCGCCCAGGCCGACACCGAACAGGAACCAGAAGGCGCGCGAACCCGGGTAACGCTTGAATTTGGAAGTGTCCATGCTTTTTCTTTCGACAGCGTAAAGCCCGGCATTATAGCGGGGCTCCCGCGCGCAGCCGCGGTTTGAAGACCACCAGCGCCAGCGACAGCACGATCAGGACGATGCCGGCCCATTGCCAGGGCGTGATGACGTCGCCCAGGGCGAGCATGCCGGCGGCGATCCCGACCGGCGGCACCGCCAGGCTGAAGGGCGCGACGCGGTTGGCCGGATGGCGCTTGAGCAGGCCGGTCCACAGCGCATAGCCGAGGATGGTCGCGAACCAGCCCAGGTAGGCGAGCGAGGCCCAGCCGGTAAGCGACAGGGCGCGCCAGTCCCAGCGTGTTTCGGCCGCGTCGAAGGCCAGCGACAGCAGCACGAAGGGGACGATCGGCACCAGGCTGGTCCAGACCATGAAGGGCAGCACCTCGAACGCCGGCGCGGCCTGGCGCGCGCGCCGCACAACGATGTTCGACGCCGCCCACATCGCCGCCGAGGCGACCGTCAACAGGAAGCCGGCCAGGGGCAGCTCCGAAGCGCCGTGTCCGAGGACATCGACGCCGAGGCAGGGCAGCCCGAGCGCCGCGATCGCCATCGCGGCCTTCAGGCGCGATTCCACCCGTTCGCCC
>DOUW01000540.1:0-323 GCA_003520365.1 Massilia sp. | reverse complement strand
CGGCGGCCAGCGAAGCGGACATGCCGGCGCGCAGGGCCAGGAACAGCAGTCCGAACTGGCCCACGCCCTGGAACAGCCCGTACAGCAGCACCCAGCGCGCGGCCAGGCGCGGCGGGCGCACGAACAGGGCCAGCGGCAGGAAGGCGAACAGGTAGCGTCCCGCGCCCAGCTGGAAGGGCGTCAGTTCGCGCAGGCTCAGCTTCATGGCGACGAAGTTGGTGCCCCAGACCAGCACCACGCACAGCGCGGCGGCGTAGTCGCGCCCGCCCAGCGCGCCCGCCTCCTGCGCGGGCGCGCCGTCCGCGTCAACCTTAATGCGCCTG
>DOUW01000541.1:1982-3334 GCA_003520365.1 Massilia sp. | reverse complement strand
GCGGCGCGGCCTCGCGCATGGCGTTCGATGCGGCCAGCTCGGTCCGCAGGTCGGACGCCACGAACTGGCGCAGGCTGCTGCCGACAGGCGTCGCCAGCTGGGCCAGGGCCAGGCACTGGTTGCAGCTCTGGTCCTGGGCCAGCGCCTTGGCCAGCTCGCGGTCTTCGCCGGCGGCGACCGGAGCATAGACCAGGCGGCCGGTCCAGTGCGACATCGCATGTGCGAACGCCATCTGCTGGGAGGCCAGCAGGAGGAGCGAGAGCAGCACATGGACAATACAGCGGCGCATCATGGTGCCGGCATTGTAATGCGATCAGTTAACTTGAGTGGCTTTTTTCTCGGCCGCGTACTTGTCGAGCCAGCCCGGCACCTTGGCCGCGGCCAGGCGGTTCAGGCTGACCAGCAGGTCCGGCGCCACCTGGGGCAAGCCGTAGGACGAACCCAGGTGACGCCCGATATGGATCAGGACTTCGGCGGCGACCTCGGCGTCGGCCTCGGCGCGGTGGGCGGCGCTGCGGAAAGCGATGCCGAGCTGGCGCGAGAGCTGGCCCAGTTTGTAGCTGGCCATGCCGGGGAAGACGCGGCGCGAGAGCTTGAGCGAACACACCAGCGCGGCATGGCCGCAGGCGCGCTCCAGGCGCGCGCTTTCGGCCAGCAGGAACTTCTCGTCGAAGCTGGCATTGTGGGCCGACAGCGTGTCGGCGCCGATGAAGTCGAGCAGCTCGGGCACTACCCGGGAGGCCGGCGGCGCCGTGTCGACCATTTCCTGGGTAATCCCGGTCAGCCCGGTGATGAAGGACGGGATGCGCACGCCGCAGTTGACCAGCGAGACATAGCGCTCGGTGATGCGCCCGCCCTTGATGCGCAGGGCCGCGACCTCGGTGATGCGGTCGCCCATGGCCGGCGACAGGCCGGTGGTCTCGAAGTCGAGCATCACGATGGGGCGTTCGAAGATGTGCATGGTCCGTCCTTGTCCGTTCTCGTTCTTTTAACCGAATTTGCGCAGCGCGTCGAGCGCCAGTCCCGCGCCGATGCTGCCGAACAGGTCGCCCTCGACCTTGCGCGCGCCCGGCACCAGCGCGCCGATGCGCGAACGCAGCAGGCCGACGCCGCTCGAACCGCCGGTGAAGAACACGGTGTCGACCGCCTCCGGCGCCACGCCCGCGTCGTCCAGCAAACGCAGCACGGTGGCGTCGATATTATCGAGCAGGCCACCGATCGCGGCCTCGAACTGCGCGCGCTCCACGCGCAGGTTCTCGGGCGGGGCCAGGCGGTCCAGCCCGAGCATCACTGTCTCGGCGTCGGACAGGCCGATCTTGGCGCCCTCGACCTGCATCGCCAGCCAGTGGCCG
>DOUW01000541.1:0-1687 GCA_003520365.1 Massilia sp. | reverse complement strand
GGCGATCGGCTCGTACTGGAAGGCGATCTCCTTGAAACCCACGCTTTTCGCCACCTCGGCCAGGGTGTCCTCGGCCAGCTGGTCGGCGGCGCGGTTCTCGTCGATGAAGAACACCGGGCGGCCGAACACGGCGCTGTCGAAGGCGCGTCCGGCCTGCTGCTCGGCGCGGCGCTTGACCTCGCCGATGAACTGGGCCAGCAGCAGGCGGAACGGCAAGGCGCGCCCCGCCACTTCGGTCTGGCCGTCCATCAGGCTGGTGCCGAGCAGGCTCTTGAGCGAGCGCATCAGGCGGCCTTCATAGCCCGAAAGATAATCCGCCAGGGCCGCGCGGCCGTAGCGCACTTCCTCGTCGTCGGCATTGAAGAAGACCACCGAGGGCAAGGTCGGCTTGCCGTCCTCGAGGGCGAGCAGCGTGCGCTGCGCGGCTGTGTGCTGGGGTTCCGCGCCGACCCAGCCCACCGTGGAATTCGAGGTGCCGAAGTCGACGCCGCATGCGTTCGTCATGTCTGTCTTTCTTTGGAAGGGGCGGTATTCTATCAGACCTGTACCGGAAGCGGGCACGACCGGCGACCCGGGAGCGCAAGCGTTGCACCGCAGACACGCGCAAGCCCTGCGCCGCCACCGGCGCCGTCCTGCCTATAATCGAGGCAACCGGAGGACCCATACGATGAACGCCGCGTCCGTCTGCCGCTTTCCCCGTCCGGCCGTCCGCCGCGGCAGGCCGGTCCACGCCCGCGCCGGAACATGACGGCCATGCCCCGCCACTGGACGCTCAAGCGCAACTGCTCGCTGACGCCGCGCCAGTCGCTGGCCGTCTACGCCCTGCTCTGCGGCGCCTCCCTGGTCATCGCCTTCGTCTTCCTGCTGCAGGGCTTCTGGATGGTGTTCGCCTTCGCCCTGCTCGAAATGACGGCCGTCGGCCTGGCCCTGCTGCATTACGCGCGCCATGCGCTCGACGTGGAAACCATCGCCCTGACCGACCATTGCCTCCTGATCGAACGCATCGATGCCGGCCGGCGCGAGGTGATCCGGCTCGACCCCACCTGGCTGCGCGTGCTGCCGCCCGAACCGCGCACGCGCAAGCTGATCCATCTCGAATCGCACGGCGCGCAAGTGACGATCGGCGCCTATGTGTCGGAAGCGACCCGTCTGCAGGTGGCCCGGGAGCTGAAGCTGGCCATGCGCGCCGGCTCCGGCCGGCACCATGGCGGAAAGTTGTCTTCCATGTAAGTTTCTTCTTACATCGGCACGGCTGTGCAACCGATAGGGATTTTCTATCCCGTTTTGCATAATCCTCAATTAGATATGCCATGCGTCACGAGCGCAGAGGCGAGAATAAACAGAGGGGGAAGATGCAGAAGAATCACAAGCCGCAAGGATTTGCCATCGTCACGCACGGTGGCGCCGGCGAACCGCTGGAATTCGCCGACGGCTGCGCTAACGCGGCCCGCAGCGGTCGCGCCAGGTTTCTCGAGACCGGCGACCCGCTCGACGCGGCGGTCGCCGCCGTCCTGGTATTCGAAGAAGACGAGCGCTTCAATGCCGGCACCGGCTCGGTGCTGTGCCTGGACGGCGCCACCATCGAAATGGATGCCTCGATCATGGACACGCGCGGCCGCCTGGGCGCCATCGCCGGCGTGCGCGACGTGCGCAACCCGATCCTGCTGGCGCGCGCCGTGGCCGACAC
>DOUW01000073.1 GCA_003520365.1 Massilia sp. | reverse complement strand
GACGAGCTGGCGCTGCTGGAAACCTTGGACATGGGCAAACCCATCCGCTACAGCCGCAGCGTCGACGTGCAGCTGGCGCAGAACTGCATCCGCTGGTATGGCGAGGCGATCGACAAGCTCTACGACCAGGTCGCGCCCAGCCCCGAGGACAGCCTGGCCCTGATCACGCGCGAGCCGGTCGGCGTGGTCGCCGCCATCATTCCCTGGAACTATCCGATGCTGATGGCGGCCTGGAAGATCGGCCCGGCCCTGGCCGCCGGCAACAGCCTGGTGCTGAAACCCTCTGAAAAGGCGCCTTTGAGCTCGCTGCGCCTGGCCGAGCTGGCGCTCGAGGCCGGCGTGCCGCCCGGCGTGTTCAACGTGCTGCCCGGCTACGGCGACGAGGCCGGACGCGCGCTCGGCCTGCACCTGGACGTCGACTGCATCGCCTTTACCGGCTCGACCCGGGTCGGCAAGCAGATCGTGCAGATGGCCGGCCAGTCGAACCTGAAGCGCGCCTGGACTGAACTGGGCGGCAAGTCCGCGAACATCGTCTGCGCCGACTGCCCCGACCTGGACGCGGCGGTCGGCGCCGCGATCGGTTCGATCTATTTCAACCAGGGAGAAAGCTGCAACGCGCCTTCTCGCCTGTTCGTCGAGGCCTCGATCAAGGATGCCTTCCTCGACAAGGCACTGGCCCTGGTGCCGCAGTTCGCGCCGGGCGACCCGCTGATGGAAGACACCGTGATGGGCGCCATCGTCGACGCGGTCCAGATGAAGACCGTGCTCGGCTACATCGCCTCGGGCAAGGAAGAGGGCGCGCGCCTGCTGGCGGGCGGGGCGCAGGCGCGGCTGGAGACGGGTGGGCTGTACGTCGAGCCGACCCTGTTCGACGGCGTCGACGGCGGCATGCGCATCGCGCGCGAGGAAATCTTCGGCCCCGTGCTGTCGGTGCTGTCGTTCACCGATCTGGATGAGGCGGTACGCCAGGCGAATGCCACGCCCTACGGCCTGGCCGCGGCGGTCTGGACGGCCGACATGAGCCGCGCCATCCGCACCGCGCGCGCGTTGCGTGCCGGCACCGTGCACGTGAACCAGTACGACAACGACGACATCACCGTGCCCTTCGGCGGCTATAAACAGTCGGGCAACGGGCGCGACAAGTCGCTGCATGCGTTCGATAAATATACGGAACTGAAGACCACCTGGATCCAGGTCTGAGCTCATCCTCGCCCATCCAGCGGCGCGCGGACGGCAAGGGGGCGGTGCTATATTGGCCACCTTGCCGGCTGCACGGGATGGCGATGAGCGAGGCGATGCGGGCGTTTCTGCAGGAACACCAGATCCACGAGGTCGAGTGCGTCATCGCGGACATGACCGGCATCGCGCGCGGCAAGATCCTGCCGAAAGACCTGTTCCTGGGCGGCGACTTCATGCGCCTGCCGAAAAGCGTGCTGCTCAACACCGTCAACGGCGAGCAGCCGAACAACCTGCCCTACGTCGGCGCGACCGATCCCGACATGGTCTGCGTGCCCGACGAGGCGACGCTACGCGTGGTGCCCTGGGCGGCCGAATCGGTGGCGCTGGTCATCCACGACTGCTGCAACTTCGACGGCAGCCCGGTCGAGCTGGCCCCGCGCTCGGTGCTGCGGCGCGTGCTCGCCAAGTACGCCGAGCGCGGCTGGACGCCGGTGGTGGCGCCGGAAATGGAGTTTTACCTGGTCGCCCGGAATGTCGATCCGCACGTGCCCCTGATGCCGCCGATGGGGCGCAGCGGCATGACCGAACTCGGCCGCCAGTCCTATTCGATCGACGCGGTCAATGACTTCGATCCGTTCTTTTTGGAACTGTCGGCCTTCTGCAAGACCCACGAACTGGGCGTCGAGACCCTGATCCACGAAGCCGGGGCCGGCCAGATGGAAATCAACTTCGCCCACGGCGACGCGCTCGAGCTGGCCGACCGTGTCTTCCTGTTCAAGCGCGCCGTGCGCGAGACGGCGCTACGTCACGGCATCTTCGCCACCTTCATGGCCAAGCCCATGGAAACCGAACCGGGCAGCGCCATGCACGTGCATCAAAGCGTGGTTGACGCCGTCACCGGCCGCAACATCTTCACGAACGACGACGGCAGTCCGAGCGCGCTGTTCTTCCATTTCATCGGCGGCCTGGAACGCTACGTGCCGCCGGCGCTGCTGATGTTTGCGCCGCACGTGAATTCCTACCGTCGCCTGTCGCGCTTCCAGTCGGCGCCGACCAATGTGCGCTGGGGCTACGACAACCGCACCTGCGGCATCCGCGTGCCGAACTCCTCGCCCCAAAACCGCCGCGTCGAGAACCGCGTGCCGGGCGTGGATGTGAATCCCTACCTGGCGATGGCGGCCACGCTCAGTTGCGGCTTCCTCGGCATGGCCGAAGGCCTGGCACCGTCCGAGCCGACGCTTGATAGCGCCGAACACATCCACGACGACCTGCCGCGCAACCTCGAGGACGCGATCCTGCGCATGCGCGGCTGCGCGCCGCTTTCAGGCATGCTGGGGGACTTGTTCGTGCAGGCCTACTGCGAAGTGAAGGAACTCGAGTTCGCCACCTTCAGCCGCGTGATCAGCTCCTGGGAGCGCGAGCACTTGATGTTACTGGTTTAGAGCCTATCCCAGTAGTCAGGAGTCGCTCATGGCGCGCCTGGCAAGCATGGGCGGCGTTGCTCGTCGTTGCGTGGCTCGCCACGCGGCCTCCTCGCGCCTTGCCCATGCCTGCCATGCATCGCCATGAGCTTCCCCCCGTCTACTGGGATAGGCTCTCACGAATACGTTTCCAGCACCGTATAGACGCCGCCATTGTTCGGCCGCGATTCGACCAGCGCATAGCCATCGATTTTCCACACCAGCGGCGGGGGCTCGGGCGGCACGGCGACGCCATTCGCGCGGCGCGCGAAGGTCACGTGCGGGCGGTATTTGCGCGCTTCCGGCTGCAGGCCGAGCGCGACCAGGGC
>DOUW01000072.1 GCA_003520365.1 Massilia sp. | reverse complement strand
GCCCGCGTGCGCCTGGCGCTGCCCGACCGCGCCGGCTCGGCGCTCGACCGGCTGGCGATCCGGCCCTATCCGCGCGAGCTGGAAGACACCATCGAATGGAACGGCGGCACGCTGCTGCTGCGCCCGGTGCGCCCGGAAGACGGCAGCGCCCACCTGAAGTTCTTCGCCGCGCTCACGCCCGACGACATCCGCTACCGCATGTTCGTGCGCATCCGCGAGCTGCAGCCATCCCAGCTGGCGCGCTTCACCCAGATCGACTACGACCGCGAGATGGCCTTCATCGCCACCCGCACCGGCGAGGACGGCGAACCCGAGACGCTCGGCGTCGGGCGCGTGGTGGCCGATCCCGACAATACCTCGGCCGAGTTCGCGGTGACGGTGCGCTCGGACCTGAAGGGCCACGGGCTGGGCAGGATCCTGATGGGCAAGCTCATCGATTACTGCCGCAGCCGCGGCACGCGCGAGATCGTCGGCGAGGTACTGCCGCAGAACAGCCGCATGATCGCGCTGGTGAAAAAGCTCGGCTTCGAGGTCACGACCGGGGAGGAGGGCGTGCGCAAGCTGCGGCTGGTATTGCAGTGAAATATTATTTCAGGCTGCGAGCGCAAATGAAATAATATTTCACGAACACGTGGGACGCTCAGCGCCGGAAGCGCACGTCTTCCTGCACCACCTTCGCCTCGCCCTTCGGTTTTTTCGGTTTCTTCGGCTTCTTGATGACCTGGCCGCTGGCATTCGTCTCGGGCACGCGGTGATCCGGCTCGAAACCGGCTTCCTCGATGCGCTTGAGCGTCTGTTTCGTCAGCAGCTCGATCGCGGCCAGCTGCTCGACCTCGTCGGCGCAGACCAGCGAGATGGCTTCGCCCGAGGCGCCGGCGCGGCCGGTGCGGCCGCTGCGGTGTACGTAGTCCTCGGCCACGATCGGCAGGTCGAGGTTGACCACGACCGGCAGGTCGTCGATGTCGAGGCCGCGCGCGGCGACATCGGTGGCCACCAGCACCTGCACTTCGCCCGCCTTGAAGCGCTCCAGGGCGCGCAGGCGCGCCGGCTGCGGCTTGTCGCCGTGGATCGCGTCGGCGGCGATGCGCTTGGCCTCGAGCAGGCCGACCAGCTCGTCCACGCCCTTGCGGGTCTTGGCGAAGACCAGCACCTGGGCCCAGCCGTGCTTCTTCAGCAGGTGCAGGAACAGTTCGGGCTTGCGTTTCTTGTCGACCGGCACCACCCACTGCTTGATCGCGCTTGCGGTGGTGTTGCGCGGCGTCGCCTCGATGCGCACCGGTTCGCGCAGCAGGCGGTTGGCCATGGCGCGGATCTGGTCGGAGAAGGTGGCCGAGAACAGCAGGGTCTGGCGCTTCTTCGGCAGGGCGGCGAACACCTGGTCGAGCTCTTTCGAAAAGCCGAGGTCCAGCATGCGGTCGGCCTCGTCCAGCACCAGGGTCTGCACCTCGTTGAACTTCACCGCGTTCTGGCGGTGCAGGTCGAGCAGGCGACCGGGCGTGGCCACGATCACGTCCACGCCCTTGCGCAGGCTCATCATCTGCGGGTTGATGCTGACCCCGCCGTAGGCCACCATGGTGCGCAGTTCCAGGCCGGCGCCGTAGGCGCGGAAGCTCTCGTGCACCTGTTCGGCCAGCTCGCGGGTCGGCACCAGCACCAGGGCGCGCGCCGAATTCGGGCTGACCTTCGAGGTCTTCTTGAACAGGCGTTGCAGCAGGGGCAGGGCGAAGCCGGCGGTCTTGCCGGTGCCGGTCTGGGCGGCGCCCATGACGTCGCGGCCCTGCAGCACGACCGGAATGGCCTGGGCCTGGATCGGGGTCGGATGGACGTAGCCCTGGTCGGCGAGGGCACGCTGGATTTCCGGCGCCAGGCCGAAATCGGCAAAGCGCACGCCCGGGGTGGGTGCCGGCGCTGCGGCGCCCGGCGTTGCCCCAGCCTCGTTGTTCATCGGTGTTTCAGACATTATTCTTTCCAGGCATTAAATCGTTCCGCTCTACGGCCGCTTCGCTGCGGCGCCTCGGTGGCGTGCAAGGCGCGCAGAACGTTGGATGGGCGGGCTTGCCGCCGACTGGTGCGCGGCCCGCGGCCGGCTCGGTAGGCACGTTGCGCCGCCAAAAACGAGGGCGCGGACGTAGAGACACTAGGTAGCGCCCTCAAGGTTACCTTAAAACCACCGGAGTGTATATGAAATCGTGTGCGCGGCGGGCGCATGGAATTGCGGTTTTTGCAAATATGCCTCGCGCCTTGCCCACCGTGTCCAGGTTTCCGTCGGCATGCATCCACACACCGGAAATACAGCGTCGCTACGTGACCCGTAGGGTGGGCGCCCCGTGCCCACGCGTGGAGCCTGTGTCGTGTTGGCGTTCATCAGCGCCGCATCTGCATATCGGTTGGCGTTCATGAGCGCCGCATCTGCGCATCGTTTACGCGTGGGCACGGGGTGCCCACCCTACGTGCCGTACGGGTTCCTGTCAGATTGACCGCTCGATGTCCGTGTGCGCCGTTGACGCGTTCAACGCACCTCAGCGCCAGCCGCGTGCCTGCGCGGCGCGCTCGGCCGCCGAGCTGAGCGGCGTGCCCTCGATGCGCTGGTCGATGACGTCGAGCACGGCCGGCGGCAGCACCGTGCCGTCCATCCAGGCGGCGCCCGCCGGGC
>DOUW01000225.1 GCA_003520365.1 Massilia sp. | reverse complement strand
GCCGCAGTATTCGCGCACCACCGAATAGCCGTGCTCGCGGGCGTGGCGCGCGATCGCATGGCCGACGTCGCCCAGCGTGGCGCCGGGACGCACCGCCCGGATGCCGGCCCACATCGCCTCGTAGGTCACCCGCACCAGGCGCCGCGCCGCCGCCGACACCTCGCCCACCAGGTAGGTCTTGCTGGAGTCGGCGATGTAGCCGTTCTTCTCCAGGGTGATGTCGAGGTTGACGATGTCGCCGTCCCGCAGGAATTCGGTGGTGGAGGGCACGCCGTGGCAGACCACGTTGTTGCGCGAGGAATTGAGCACGTAGGCGAAGCCGTACTGGCCCTTGCTCGCCGGGCGTGCATGCAGTTCGTCGACGATGTAGCGCTCGACCAGGTCGTTCACCTGCATGGTCGACATGCCGGCCAGGTCCAGGCCGTCGAGATGGCCGAACACGCTGGCCAGCAGCCGGCCCGACTCCGCCATCAGCGCGATTTCCTCGGGCTGCTTGATCATGCGGCCGCCCGCGCCAGTACCGGCGCCTCGACCCCGGCGGCACGCAGTTCGCGCACCACGATCTCGTTAAAGCTCAGTGTCGGGTGCAGTTCGCACAGCATGCCGATCCTGATCCAGAACGCGGCCTGGGCGTTGATGGAGCGGTTGCTCACCGTGCTGGCCTTGCGCACTTGGTCGTGCAGTTCGTCGTCGATGTTCACGATGCCCATGACTGTCTCCTATATATGATCCATATATGGAGTATATATTCCGAGCGTACGGCAATGCAATGCGTTTTGTCAGCCCGGACGGCTGCTTAGCCCGGGCGACCCATGCGGCTCGCGCCGATCCCGATCCATGCCACGACGCCCAGGACCGACAGCGGTGTCAGGAAGACGAGCGGCACCGACAAGGTCGGATGCAGGTGGGCGGCGATGGCGCAGCCGACGTTGACCGCGGCCGGGACCAGCATGCGCGGTGCGGCATGGCGGTTCAGGCGCCGAACCGCCGCGGCGTCGCCGTAGTCGACGAAGTTCAGCAGGCGCCGCTCCGGAGCGAAGAACAGCAGGGCGGCGATGCCGGTAAAGAGCAGGGCGAAGACCGCGAAGATGTTGGGCATGTCGTGCACCCTTTACGGTTGGTGGTCGGTGCGGGCGCCCGTCTCGGCCGCCGCCTGGGTCTGCTGACGGAATTCCTTCGGCGTCACCCCGACCAGCTTCTTGAACAGGCGGCTGAAATAGGCCGGGTCCTGGAACCCCAGTTCATAGGCGATGCTGGCGATCGCCGCCGGCACGTAGGTCAGCTTGCGGCAGGCTTCCAGCATCAGGCGGTCCTGGGTGATCTCGAAGGCGGACTTGCCCGACAGCTTCAGGCACAGCCGGTTCAGCCGGGTCGGCGCCACGCGCAGCAGCGCGCAATACTGCCCGACCTGCCACTGCTCCTTGTAGTGGCGCTCGACCTCGACCCGGAAGCGGCTGAACAGCGCGAAGTCGCCGCGCCCCGAGGTGTCGGCGAGGCGCCGTTCGGCGTGCGCACGCACCAGCATCAGGAGCGTGCTGCGCGCCAGCCACTCGAGCATCAGGGTGTGGCCCTGGCGCGGCCAGGCGGCTTCCTGGATCAGGTTCCGCAGCAGGGCCTCGATGCGCTCGCGCATCTCCGGCACCGGGCCCAGGCCGATGGCCAGCGGCTGCACGAACAGCGGCGAGAACAGGTCGCCCTCGTGGCCGGCGGCGGCGAACAGCATGTTCTGGTCGATGGTCAGGACGTAGCCGTGCGCCTCCTCCGAGAAATCGAAGCCGTGCGGCAGCCCGGGATGGATGGTCAGCGCCACCGGCGCCGCGCATTCCCAGAGGGCACCGTCGATGTTGGCGCGAACCTGTCCGCCGAGTAAAAAAAGTACCTGAAACAGGCCGGCATGAGTGTGGGTGTCGATATGCCAGTCGTATTTGCGGCTGCGCGTTTCGATCAGCTCGACGTGGACACCTTCGGCATCCGTGCCCCGTGTCAGCTCGCCGTACAGGGCGAACTGGGGGATGCGGGCGGGGAGGGCAGCGTGCTGCGTGGGCATGGCGACTCACGATATGGACGAGAAGAAGTGCAAAAATAGTACAAGTTTTTTCCGGTTTGATCCATTCATATCGCATCGCGCGCCGACTACGATGAGGGCATATCGAACAAAACACGGAGACATACCATGCGCACCCAGGTCGCCATCGTCGGCGCCGGCCCGGCCGGCCTTCTGCTTTCCCACCTGCTGCACCTGAACGGGATCGAATCGATCGTGCTCGAAACGCGCAGCCGTCTTGACATCGAGGCGACGATCCGCGCCGGCGTGCTGGAACAGGGCAGCATGGACATCCTCAACGATGCAGGCGTCGGCGAACGCATGCGCAAGGAAGGCGCGCTGCACCACGGCGTCGAGTTCGCCTTCGGCGGGCGCCGCCACCGCATCGATCTGCTTGAGCTGACCGGCAAGGCGATCACGGTCTATCCGCAGCACGAAGTGATCATCGACCTGGTCGCGGCGCGCCTGGCGGCCGGCGGGCAGATCCTGTTCGAAACGGGCGAGGTCGCGCTGCACAATATCGATGCACAGCGGGACACCGAGCGTCCCGCCGTCTCCTTCGTGCACCAGGGCGAGGCGCGGCGCATCGAGGCCGACTTCGTGATCGGCTGCGACGGCTTCCACGGCGTCTCGCGCCCGGCGATTCCTGCAAACCTGCGCCAGGACTTCCAGCGCACCTATCCCTTCGGCTGGTTCGGCATCCTGGTCGAGTCGGCGCCATCCTCCGATGAGCTGATCTACGCCCAGCACGAGCGCGGCTTCGCCCTGGTGTCGACCCGCTCGCCGACCGTGCAGCGGCTTTACTTCCAGTGCGATCCCAAGGACCACGTCGACAACTGGTCGGACGACCGCATCTGGGCCGAGCTGCACGCCCGGCTCGAGCACGACGACGGCTGGAAGCTCAACGAAGGACGCATCTTCCAGAAGGGGATCATCGGCATGCGCAGTTTCGTGTGCGCGCCGATGCGCCACAAGCGCCTGTTCCTGGCCGGCGACGCCGCCCACATCGTGCCGCCGACCGGGGCCAAGGGCATGAACCTGGCGATCTCGGACGTCAAGTTGCTGTCGCAGGCGCTGGAGCGCTTCTACAAGCAGGGCAGCGAGGACGGGCTGGAGCGCTATTCGGACGAGGCCCTGAAGCGCATCTGGCGCGCCGAATACTTCTCGTGGTGGATGACGCGCATGCTGCATACCTTCGCAGATGCCTCGCCGTTCGAGCGGCAGGTGCAGCGGGCGGAGCTGGAGAACGTGGTGGCGTCGCGGGCGATGAGCACGGCGCTGGCGGAGAATTATGTGGGGGCGTTCTAGGCGTTTGGCCGGGCGACGTTGGTGCAGGCGCAGGGCTTTGTTAAGGCCAACATGACGCAGGCTTCACGCGTGGGCACNNGGCACGGGGCGCCCACCCTACGTCGCAAGCACGAGCGTTTCTGTATGGCCGGGTCAGCGCTCTTCGACGGTTGCCGTCAGCAGCGCGACCGCGTCGTGCGCCCCCATCTTCGCCGCGGCCTCCCTGGCCGAGATCCCGGCCGCGTCCACGGCCAGCGGATCGGCGCCGCGCGCCAGCAGCAGGCGGGCGATGTCGACGCGGTTGAACATGGCGGCGATCATCA
>DOUW01000226.1 GCA_003520365.1 Massilia sp. | reverse complement strand
AGCGGAGGCGAACTATAGCAAACCCTTGGGGGATCGCGCAAGACCCTGTCGTGAACTATCTACAGTAGCCAATCGATCGGCAAAAACGACAGGATCCTGACGCCGGCGCGCTTCCACACGCTGGCGCCCGGCTCTTCGTCGTAGCGCACGGTCTTGTCGCCAGCACGCTGCAGCCAGTACAGCTTGCCCTTCGCATCCATGCGCACTTCGTAGGCGGTGCCGGGAATGCTCTCGTCCAGGGTCTGGTCCAGTTGCTGCGCCAGCACCGGACTGTCGATGACGAATCCCATCTCGGTATTCAGGTCGATCGACCGCCGGTCCATATTGAAGGACCCGACGAAAACGCTGCGTCCATCGACGCCGATGGTCTTCGCATGCAGGCTCGATGCCGAGCTGCCGAAGCTGGCACGCCCGGTCTCGGGCAGTTCCGCGCCCCAGCTGCGGCGCAGCTCGAACAGGGAGACGCCCGCCTTGAGCAGGTCGTGCCGCCACTTGGCGTAACCGGCATGCACCGCCGCGACGTCGGTGGCCTCCAGCGAGTTGGTCAGGATGCGCACCCGCGCTCCGCGGCGGGCGATATCTTCCAGCACCTGGGCGACCTCCTTGCTGGGAACGAAATACGGCGACACGAGATCGAGCTGGCGCGTCGGCTCGCCCAGCAGCTTGGCGAGATGGACGGCCATGCGCGTCTCCCGCCCGGCCTTGCCCAGCACCTTGGCCGGATCGTCGCTGACCAGGCGCGTCGTGCTCCACTCCAGCGGCAGGCGACGCTGCGCCAGCTGTTCGAAAGAAGGCGAGGTGCGGATCGCCTCCAGGTAGCGCTGCGCCTCGGGCCGGCGGCTCAAGGCGGCGGCACGCTGCGCCAGCGCGCCAGCCGGCTCCGCATCGGCAGGATCGACCAGGGTGGCGACCGGGTAGGCCGAGGCGCTGTTCCAGTAGCGATCGAAGTCCTGCGACACCTGCTGCACCACCGGCCCGACCGCCATCACGTCGAGGTCGACGAACAGCATGTCGCCGGCCACGCCGAAGTATTCGTCGCCGATATTGCGTCCGCCGACGATGCTGGCCTGGTTATCCGCCGTGAAGGACTTGTTGTGCATGCGCCGGTTCAGGCGGCTGAAGTCGGTCAGGTAGCCGATGCTGCGCCAGCGCCGGTTACCGAAAGGATTGAACAGTCGCACCTCGACATTCGGCTCGCGGGCAAAGGCGGCCAGCACCGGGTCGCGCCCGGCGGTGTTGTTATCGTCGAGCAGGAGACGCACCCGCACGCCACGCGCCGCGGCGCTGCGCAAGGCGTCCAGCATCAGCGTGCCGGTGAGATCGTTGCGCCATATATAGTATTGAACGTCGAGACTGCGCTCGGCGGCGCGGGCCAGCAAGACGCGCGCCGCGAACGCATCGCGGCCGTCGGACAGCGGATAGACCCCGGCCAGGCCGGGATGTTCGGCCGCCAGCGGCGCGATCGCCTGTCCCAGCGGCGTATCGGCGGTGTCGGCCAGCGCCACGGTAGCGGTACGCTGGCCCAACGGCGGCAGCGAGGTGCAGCCATAGGTCGCCGTCGCGGCGACGACCAGCGCTGCCGCTCCTATCCGGACCGCCGGCGCGCGCATCTTACATGCCTTCGAAGTTCGCCTTGCGCTTCTCGAGGAAGGCCGACATGCCTTCTTTCTGGGCAGGCGTGCCGAAGGCGGCGTGGAAGAAGCGGCGCTCGTAACGCACGCCTTCGGTCAGCGTGGTCTCGTAGGCGCGGTTGACCGAGTCCTTGATCGCCATCGCGACCGACACCGGCATCTCCGCGATCGTGTTGGCCACCGCCAGCGCCTCTTCCATCAATTTCTCGGCCGGGAACACGCGCGACACCAGGCCGGTGCGCTCCGCTTCGGCCGCATCGATCATGCGGGCCGTGAGCAGCATGTCCATTGCCTTCGACTTGCCGATCGCGCGCGGCAGGCGCTGGGTGCCGCCGGCGCCCGGGGTGACGCCAACCTTGATCTCCGGCTGGCCGAACTTGGCGCTGTCGGCGGCGATCAGGAAGTCGCACATCATCGCCAGTTCGCAGCCGCCGCCCAGGGCGTAGCCGGCGACGACGCCGACCACGGGCTTGCGCACGTTCAGGATGTGCTCCCAGTTGCGGCCGATGTAGTTGCCCGGGTAGGTGTCGGCATAGGTGTAATTCGCCATGGCGGCGATGTCGGCGCCGGCCGCGAATACCTTCTCGCTGCCGGTCAGGACGATGACGTTGACCGCTGGATCGGCGTCGAACTGGTACAGGGCGTGGCCCAGCTCGTTCATCATGTTGTCGTTCAGCGCATTCATCGCCTTTGGACGGTTCAGGCGAATGACAACCACCTTGCCGTGGTTTTCGATCAGCAGGTCTGCGTATTCCATGGGACACCCCTCTCAAGTTGACGGTATGGCCGCGATTGTAGCGCCTCTGCAGTCCAAAAAGGACGGTATCATTGCTCGTTCAGCAATATCTTGCGCGAGTTCATCATCAACACAGTACGCAATGTCCTGCACAGCCTGCGCGGCGACGGGCTGCTGGCCAAGCCCGACTTCCGCCGCCTCTGGCTCAGCAGCGCGCTGACCCACTTCGGCGCGCAGATCACCCTGCTCGCGCTGCCGATCTGCGCCGTCCTCCTGATGCATGCGACCCCAAGCCAGATGGGCATCCTGGCCGCGCTCGAATCCCTGCCCTTCCTGCTGTTCGGGCTACCGTCGGGCGTGCTGCTCGACCGCTGCCGCCGCCTGCCCATCATGATGTGCAGCGACGCCATGGTAGCCACCGCACTGGCGAGCGTGCCGCTGGCCTGGTGGCTCGATGCCCTCTCGATCCACTGGCTGTACGCGGTCGGCTTCGTGCTCGGCACCGGCTACACGGTCGGCGGCAGCGCCGAGCAGGTGTTCCTGACCTTTGTCGTCGGACGCGAAGGGCTGGTCGACGCCCAGGCGAAGTTCGCCTCGACCGAATCGGCGGCGCGCCTGGTCGGCCCCGGCATGGCGGGCGGCCTGGTGCAATTGCTGGGGGCGCCGTTCGCCATCCTGTGCACGGTCGGCGGCTTCGCGCTCTCGCTGTCGAACCTGCGCCGCATCCGCGCGCGCGAACCCCAGCCGCCGCGCGCGACCACGC
>DOUW01000227.1 GCA_003520365.1 Massilia sp. | reverse complement strand
GCCGCGGTGACGGCGGTGCGCGCCAGCAGCGGCCTGTCGACCGGCCTGCGCGTGGGCCTGGTGCGCTCCTGCCTGGCCCAGCGCCTCGACCAGCAGGCCCAGGAAGTCATGATGACGGTGGTGAACGACGCCGGCAGCGGCATCACCACCAGGGACGCCTTGCAGGTCTTCGCCGACGCGGGCCGGCGCGACCTGGCCGACGGCATGCACCAGCAGCTGACGGCCCAGGCCCAGATCCTGCTCGGCATGGCCGACGAGAAGCGCAACATGGGCGACGTGCGCGGCGCCGTCCAGACCCTGCTCGACGCGCTGCACATGGTCCCGGGCAACCTGCAGGTGATGATCGCGGCGGCGGGCGGCATCCTGCGCCAGATCGCCGAGCTGGGCTGGGATCACCCGCTGGGCGAATTGTGCTTCGAACAGCTGGAGAAGATACGGGCGGTCGATGCGCAGCACCCGAGGCTGGGGCCGTTGACGGAAGAGTACATGGGGCTGCGCAGGAAGTACGGTATCTCGGCNNTGGGCACTTGTGCCCACGCGGGATCAGCGGTTAATACCCTGCGGCTTCACCGGAACGCCACGCCCCTTGGCCTACCGGATCAAGTTTCGATATGCAGGCGTCGTACCGCGTGGGCTCGAGAGCCCACCCTACGCCCTTCGTTACGGTTTGCCATAGCCTCCGCCGCCAGGTGTCTCAATGACGAACATGTCGCCCGCCGCCATCTCGACCTTGCCGATGTGCCCGACCTGCAGGGTGCTGCCGTCGGCGCGCACGATCGTGTTGACGCCACGCGCACCCTCCTCTCCGCCGGCCATGCCGAACGGCGCATGAATCCGGTTGTTCGACAGGATCGCCGCCGTCATCGGTTCCAGGAAGCGCACCTGCCGCACGCCGCCATTCCCGCCATGCCAGCGCCCCGCCCCGCCGGAACCGTGGCGGATCGCATAGCTCTCCAGCCGCACCGGGAAGCGGAACTCGAGGATCTCGGGATCGGTCAGCCGCGAATTGGTCATGTTGGTCTGCACCACGTCGGTACCGTCGTAGCCCTCGCCGGCGCCGCTGCCGCCGGAAATGGTCTCGTAGTACTGGTACTTGGCGTTGCCGAAGGTGAAGTTGTTCATCGTGCCCTGCGAGGCCGCCATCACGCCTAAAGCGCCGTAGAGCGCATTCGTGATGCAGGTCGAGGTCTCGACGTTGCCCGACACCACCGAGGCCGGATAATGCGGGTTGAGCATCGAGCCGGGCGGGATGATCACCTTCAACGGTTTCAGGCAGCCGCCGTTGAGCGGAATTTCGTCCTCGACCAGGGTGCGGAACACATAGAGCACGGCCGCCATGCACACGCTTGACGGCGCATTGAAATTGTTCGGCAGTTGGTCGGAGGTGCCGCTGAAATCGATCTCGGCGCTGCGGCTCGCGCGGTCGACGCGGATCGCGACGGCAATGCGCGCGCCGTTGTCCAGGTCCACCGCGAAGGCGCCGTCGTTCAGCGCGCCGATCACGCGCCGCACCGCTTCCTCGGCGTTGTCCTGCACGTGGCCCATGTAGGCGCGCACCACATCCAGCCCGAAATGGGCCACCATGCGCTGCAGTTCCTCGACGCCCTTCTGGTTCGCCGCCACCTGGGCGCGCAGGTCGGCCATGTTCTGGTCCGGATTGCGGGCCGGGTAGCGCGCCCCGCCCAGCAAGGCCCGGGCCTCGGCTTCGCGCAGCACGCCATCGACGCCGTCGACCAGCTTGAAGTTGTTGATCAGGACGCCCTCCTCGTCGATGTGGCAGGAGTCCGGCGGCATCGAGCCCGGCGTGGTGCCGCCGATGTCGGCATGGTGGCCGCGCGAGCCGACGTAGAACAGGATCTGCCGGCCTGCCTCGTCGAACACCGGCGAGATCACCGTCACGTCCGGCAAATGGGTGCCGCCGTTGTAAGGGTCGTTCAGCACGTAGACGTCGCCGGCGCGCATTTGCCCCGCATTCTCGCGCATCACGGTCTTGATGCTCTCGCCCATCGAGCCCAGGTGCACCGGCATGTGCGGCGCGTTGGCCACCAGGTTGCCGCTTGCGTCGAAGATGGCGCAGCTGAAGTCGAGGCGCTCCTTGATGTTCACCGAATAGGCCGTGTTCTGCAGGCGCAGGCCCATCTGCTCGGCGATCGACATGAACAGGTTGTTGACGATCTCGAGCATGACCGGGTCGGCCGTGGTGCCGATCGCGCGCCGTTCGGGCAGCGCTTCGACGCGCGTCAGCACGAGATGGTTGTAGCGCGTCACCTCGGCCTGCCAGCCCGCTTCGACCACGGTGGTGGCGTTGTTCTCGGCGACGATCGCCGGGCCGCGGATAATGTCGCCCGGATGGATATCGGCGCGGCGGTAGATGCCGGTCTCGCGCCACTCGCCGTTGCCGAACATGCGCACCCGCTCGGACGGCGCCGGCTCTGCGTGGCGTGCCGCGCCGTCGACCATGACTTCGGGCGGCGCTTCGGAGCGTCCCAGGGCCTCGACCGAGATCGCCTCGACCACCAGCGCGCGCGAGGGCATCAGGAAAGAGAAGCGGCGCTTGTAGGCGGCTTCGAACTCGGCCTGCATCGCCTCGACGCTGCCGTCGTCGACCACCAGCGCCGAATCGGTGCCCTCGTAGCGCAGGTGCACGCGGCGGATGACATCGATGCGCTGTTCGCCCACGCCCTGGGCCAGCAGCTCGCCGCGCGCGGCCTCGGCCAGCGCATCGAGACGCGCCGCCCACGATGCGACGGTGGCCGCGCCCCGCTTCTCCTCCCACTCCTAT
>DOUW01000365.1:2935-3077 GCA_003520365.1 Massilia sp. | reverse complement strand
ACCAATTCCGCCACGTGGGCACTGCTGATACTGCTTTTTACTGCCAACACTGATCTTGCTTTACGCGTGGGTTCGAGAACCCACCCTACATCAATGGTACTGCTTGCTACTGCGGATCACACTTCCGGTAGAGTGGTGCCCA
>DOUW01000365.1:0-2680 GCA_003520365.1 Massilia sp. | reverse complement strand
ACCAATTCCGCCACGTGGGCACTGTTACTGCGTTTGCTGCTGAAGCTGATACAATATCAGGCTTTGTCGTTTTTCGCTAGATCAACTTTCGTTGTTCTCGCTACCAAACTGCCTCATACCGTGCTTCTTTTTCCTTCGCTTCACATGCTGTCGTTGCGAAAGAGCCGAGATTATAGCGGAAGGATGGCAAAAGTCAAAAACCCTCTGCAGGGACCGCAATCGCGCCTTTTTCGCCCCGCCCTCCGTCCGCCGGACCGCGTTTCATCGAGCACGCTTCGTTAGGCGAATTCCGTGGTCCTCCGTTACACTACGCCTGTCAAGGTGTCAATCCAACCACGGTGCCGGCCGGTCCGGCATCTATATAGAAGAATTCAAGAAAACGATTTGAAGCAACCAACTCATACCATTCCTAGCCGCGAGGAAATCCTCGGCGTCTTTCGCGACGCCGGTACGCCGCTCGACGCAGCCGCCCTCGCACGAGCACTGAAGGTGAAGCCCGCCGCCCAGGAAGTCCTGGGCCGCCGCCTGAACGCCATGGAACGCGACGGCCAGATCCGCGCCGATCGCGACGGCGTCTACGCCCTGGCCGACCAGTCCGGCTTCATCGCCGGCCGCATCAGCGCGCACCGCGACGGCTTCGGTTTCGTGATTCCCGAAGAGCCCGGCCCCGACCTGTTCCTGAACGATAAGGAAATGCAGAAGGTGCTGCATGGCGACCGCGTGCAGGCGAAAATCGTCGGCACCGATCGCCGCGGCCGTCCGGAAGGCACGATCGTCGAAGTCGTCGAGCGCGCCAATACCCACGTCATCGGCCGCCTGCTCAACGAAGGCGGCGTCTGGATCGTCTCGCCCGAGGACCAGCGCATCAGCCAGGACATCCTGGTCGCCGGCTCGCCAGGCAAGGCGCGTGCGGGGCAGGTCGTCAGCGTCGAGCTGATCGAGCAGCCTGCGCGCTTCCAGCAGCCGACCGGCCGCATCGTCGAAGTGCTCGGCGAACTGGACGATCCGGGCATGGAAATCGAGATCGCGGTGCGCAAGTTCGGCGTGCCGCACGTGTTCTCCGCCGCCGCGCTCAAGCAGGCCAACAAGCTGCCGAACGAAGTGGTCGATGCCGACCTGTCCAACCGCGTCGACCTGCGCGACGTGCCGCTGGTGACGATCGACGGCGAAGACGCCCGCGACTTCGACGACGCCGTGTATTGCGAACCGGTAAAGATCGGCCGCACCAAGGGCTTCCGCCTGCTGGTCGCGATCGCCGACGTCAGCCATTACGTAAAACCGAACGACGGCCTGGATGGCGACGCCATCGAGCGCAGCACCTCGGTGTATTTCCCGCGCCGCGTGATCCCGATGCTGCCCGAGAAGCTCTCGAACGGGCTGTGCTCGCTGAACCCGGCCGTCGACCGCCTGTGCCTGGTGTGCGACATGGTCGTCACCAGCAAGGGCGAGGTCACCGCCTACCAGTTCTACCCGGCCGTGATGCACTCGGCCGCGCGCCTGACCTACAACCAGGTGGCCGAAGTGCTGGCCGATCCGCAGGGCGAGGAAGCCGCGCGCCGTCCGGCCATCGTGCCGCACCTGCTGAACCTGAACGCGGTATTCCATGCGCTGCTCGGCGCGCGCCAGGAACGCGGCGCGATCGACTTCGAGACCACCGAGACCTACATCGTCTGCAATGCGATGGGCAAGATCGAGAAGATCATCCCGCGCACCCGCAACGACGCGCACCGCCTGATCGAGGAATGCATGCTGGCCGCGAACGTGTGCGCCGCCGACCTGCTGATCCGTCACAAGCACCCCGGCACCTTCCGCATCCACGCCGTGCCGACCGAGGAAAAGCTGAACCAGCTGCGCACCTTCCTCAAGCAGACCGGCCTGAACCTGGGCGGCGGCACCAAGCCGACCGCCTCGGACTATGCCGCGCTGATGCGCGAGATCAAGGAGCGTCCGGACGCGGCCCTGCTGCAGACCATGCTGCTGCGCTCGATGCAGCAGGCGGTCTACAGCCCGGACAACGTCGGCCACTTCGGCCTGGCCTACGAGGCCTATGCCCACTTCACCAGCCCGATCCGCCGCTATCCCGACCTGCTGACGCACCGCGCCATCAAGGCCATCCTGCAGGGCAAGCGCTACGAGCCGAAGGGCATCGACCTGTCGAAGCTGAACACGACGGTCTCGAACGCCGCGCGCAAGCAGGCCGCCAAGGACAAGGCGGAAGGCAAGGCGAAGATTGAAAAAGACCTGACGATCTGGGACGCCCTCGGCGTGCACTGCTCGGCCAACGAGCGCCGCGCCGACGAAGCCTCGCGCGACGTCGAAGCCTGGCTCAAGTGCTTCTACATGCAGGACAAGCTGGGCGAAGCCTTTACTGGTACCGTGGCCGGCGTGACCACCTTCGGCATCTTCGTGCAGCTCGATGAGCTCTTCGTCGAGGGCCTGGTCCACGTCACGGAACTGGGCCAGGATTACTTCCAGTACGACGAAGCGCGCCACCAGCTGCGCGGCGAGCGCACCGGCAAGAGCTTCGGCCTGACCGACCGCGTGGTCGTGCAGGTGGCCAAGGTCGACCTCGAGTCGCGCAAGATCGACCTGGTGCTGGCCGACGAGTCGCGCCTGGGCGAGGCGCCCGAGCAGGCGCCGGCCCAAGCGCGCCAGCCCGCCCGCGGCAACGAAGGCAAGG
>DOUW01000249.1 GCA_003520365.1 Massilia sp. | reverse complement strand
TCACCGGCAAGGGCGGCAAGATGCGCCGGGTGCCGGTCGGCGGCCCCGCGCGCGAGGCGCTGGCGGCCTGGCTGGCGGTGCGTCCGCCGGCCAGTGACGGCAGTCCTGCCCTGTTCCTGTCCAGCCGCGGCGCGCGCATCACCCCGCGCGTGGTCCAGCAGCGCCTCAAGCAGCATGCGATCAAGGCTGGCGCCCCGGTGCACGTGCACCCGCACGTGCTGCGCCACTCTTTCGCCTCGCACCTGCTGCAATCGTCGGGCGACCTGCGCGCCGTGCAGGAACTGCTCGGCCACGCCAGCATCACCTCGACCCAGGTGTATACCGCGCTCGACTTCCAGCACCTGGCCGCCGTCTATGACAAGGCGCATCCGCGGGCCAAGGCAAAATAAGCACCTGACGCTTTACGCTTGTCAGTAGGCTGGGCACAACTTTTAGTTGCCAGCTTGGGCTACCGGCAATAGTTCGCTTGCGCTGGCGCAAGGGCGCGTACGGTTGATGGTGGCAGATTGCAAATTGCGGCATAATCCCTTGATTCCCCGCGCCCGATTGGGCCGACTAGAAGTATTTGGAACCGCAAACACATGTCACTGATCCCCACGACCATCCTGACCGGCTTCCTCGGCGCCGGCAAGACCACCCTCCTCAACCGCATCCTGCGCGAGGAGCACGGCCTGCGTATCGCCGTCATCGAAAACGAATTCGGCCAGGAAAACATCGACAACGAAATCCTGGTGCAGGACAGCGGCGAGCAGATCGTCGAAATGAACAACGGCTGCATCTGCTGCACCGTGCGCGGCGACCTGATCGTCGCGCTGACCAACCTGGCGCAGAAGCGCGAAGCCGGCGAGATCGCGTTTGATCGCGTCGTCATCGAAACGACCGGCCTGGCCAACCCGGGCCCGGTGGCCCAGACTTTCTTCGTCGACGAGGAAGTGGGTGCCCACTACCTGCTCGACGCGGTGGTGACCGTGGTCGATGCGCGCCATGCAATGGACCAGCTGGACCGCCACGAGGAAGCCCAGCGCCAGGTCGGTTTCGCCGACAAGATCCTGCTGTCGAAGCTCGACCTGGTCGACGCCGCCGCCGTCGAAACGCTGAAGAACCGCCTTGCGCGCATCAACCCGCGCGCGCCGATCTCGACTTCCGACTTCGGGCGCGCGCCCCTGGCCGAGGTGCTCGACCTGCGCGGTTTCAATCTGAACGACAAGCTCGAGCTCGATCCCGACTTCCTGCGCGCCGACGAGCACGACCACGAGCACCACGAGCACGCGCACGATCACGCGCACTGCGGCCACGACCATGCCCACGGCGAAGCCTGCACCCACGATCACCACCATGCGCACCACAGCGACGACATCGCCGCCTTCGTGTTCAAGAGCGAGCGCGCCTTCGATCCCGAGCGCCTCGACCAGTTCCTCGGCAGCCTGGTGCAGGTGTTCGGCCCGAACATGCTGCGCTACAAGGGCGTGTTGTCGATGCAGGGCGCGGACCGCAAAGTCGTGTTCCAAGGCGTGCATCAAATCATGGGCAGCGACCTCGGAGCAAAGTGGGAAGACGGCGAGACACGGGGCAGCAAAATGGTGTTTATTGGTAAAAATTTACCAAAAGACGTATTTATCCGCGGATTGGAACAATGTTTGGTATAAACTATCCCGGTTTTGCGGTACCCGTCGCCCCCGTCCCCGCGGCGTGACAGGTACCGTCGAGCGAGCGCTGCCGGCCAGTCCGGCGGCAGCGAAGACGGCAGCGGCAATGGCCGTCATGGCAGCGAAGCACAGCACGCATCCTTGGGCAATCCGGTGTTACTGCTGAGCCAGCTGATAAAATGAAAACCTCTGTCGTATCGAAGGCAAGTGAAGTCATGACTAAAACAACGAAACCGAATACCGCCGCGCAGGCCGAAGACCGACTCTTGACGGAAGAAGAAATTCGGGCGATGGGCGACGAGGACTACATGAACCCGGCCCAGCTCGCGTTCTTCAAGGACCGCCTGCAACAGCTCGAGAAAGAGCTGCTGAAAAACGCCGGTGAGACCACAGAGCACCTGCGCGAAACCGTCCTGGTCCCGGACCCGGCCGACCGCGCCACCATCGAGGAAGAGCACGCACTGGAACTGCGCACCCGCGACCGCGAGCGCAAGCTGCTCAAGAAGGTCCAGCAATCGCTGGCCGCCATTGAAGCCGGCGAGTACGGCTGGTGCGAGGAAACCGGCGAACCGATCGGCATCCCGCGCCTGATCGCCCGTCCGACCGCCACCCTGTCGCTGGAAGCCCAGCAGCGCCGCGAACTGAAGCAAAAGCTGTACGGCGACTGATTCCTACGCAGCATCGACCGAAAAAAGCATGCCTTCGCCGCATGCTTTTTTCTTTTTTACGCGCCCAAGCTGTGCTGGCGTGCCGTCAAAATCTTTCCCATGGGATACACTAGAGCGCCCGCAGTGTGTTTGCGCTTGCGCACGTGTGCGCAGGGTGCGAATCGAGCGTCCGTGCTACCGTCATGGTCGAGCACCGCCCCCGGTGGCGCGGCGCCGAACGTGGACGATAACCAGGGCAAACGACAGACGGAAACGACGTGGGCTTATTTTCCTTCCTGAAGAAAAAGAACGACTCCCTGCCCGAGGCGCCGGCGACGCGCCTGCGTGCGGACGAAGCGTCGCGTCTGACCAGCGAAGCCGAACGCGAACGCCAGCGCGACATCGCGCGCGCCACCGCCGCCAAGATCGACGCCATCGAACTGGCCATGACCACCGACCTGTTCGACGACCTGGACACCGGCTGGGGCAGCAGCCACCGCCCCCCGGCCGCCGCCGCGCCGC
>DOUW01000248.1 GCA_003520365.1 Massilia sp. | reverse complement strand
CGGCGGAGGCGCGGCTCTCGGCGGCGACGTTCGCTTTTGCTTCGGCCTCGACCCGCGCGATCGCTTCCTTGATCGCGGCCTGCTCGAGCTGGCCGCGATCCGGCGCGACCGCGGGCGGCACGTGCTCGGCCGCTGCCGGCGGCAGGTCGATCGTGAAGTCGGTATCGTCGTGGGAGGCTGGGTCTCGTTCCATGCTGGTTCTCGGGTTCCGGGCGGATTGCCGCGCCTGGCCATTATCCGCGATACCGCCGGAACGTGTCACGCCGAGCTGCGTGGCAAAAACGGCGCAATTCCCGGGTTCGCCGAACCTGGCTTTTCAACGACAGGTACAGCGGTCGCGCCAGCCTTCAAGCATTTGCGCGCGTGCTGGTGGGCGCAAACGCGGGTTCGATGCGTCGCCAGGCCTGCCTCACGCCGGCCACAGCGGCGGCTCATCCATCAAGGCCACCTGCTCGCGCAGCTCCAGGATCCGGTCCTGCCAGTAGCGCTGGGTATTAAACCAAGGGAAGGCCGCCGGGAAGGCCGGATCGTCCCAGCGCATCGCCAGCCAGGCCGAGTAATGGATCAGGCGCAGGGTGCGCAGGGCTTCGACCAGGTACAGCTGGCGGGGGTCGAATTCGCAGAAATCCTCGTAGCCGGCCAGCACGTCGCTCATCTGGCGGATCTGTTCATGACGCTCGCCCGAGAGCAGCATCCACAGGTCCTGCACCGCCGGGCCCATGCGGCTGTCGTCGAAGTCGACGAAGTGCGGGCCGTCGTCGGTCCACAGGACGTTGCCGACGTGGCAATCGCCGTGCAGGCGCAAGAGCGGCAGTTCGCCGGCGCGCTCGTAACAGCGCGCCACGCCGGCCAGGGCCTGCTCGGCCACGCTGGCCCAGGTCGCGCGCAGCTCGCGGGGCAGGAAGTCGTGCTGGAGCAGGTAGTCGACCGGGGCGCGTCCAAACGTCTGCTGATCCAGCGCCGGGCGCACCTGGTAAGGCGCGAGCGCGCCCACCGCATGGATGCGGCCGATGAAGCGCCCGATCCACTCCAGCGTGGCGGCGTCGCCCAGTTCGGGCGCGCGCCCGCCGCGGCGCGGGAAGACCGCGAAACGGAAACCGCCGAACGCGTGCAGGGTCCGGCCCTCGATCGTCATGGCCGGCACCACCGGCACCTCGCGCTCGGCCAGCTCGGCCACGAAGGCGTGTTCCTCGAGGATGGCTTCGTTGCTCCAGCGCCCCGGACGGTAGAACTTGGCCACCACCGGCGGGCCGTCCTCGCAGCCGACCTGGTAGACCCGGTTCTCGTAGCTGTTCAGGGCCAGCAGGCGGCCGTCGCCGTAGATACCGACGCTTTGCAGGGCGTCGAGCACGTGGTCCGGATTGAGTCCGGAGAATGGGTGCGCGCCCGAAGGCGGCGCCGAAGATGACAGATGATCCATGGCGCCATTGTAAGGCGGCGCGCTTTTTTTCGTGCGCTCGCCGCCGCACGCGTTACACTGGCGACTTCACCGCAACAAGAGCATCCCATGCAACTCGACCAGCCCCTCACCGAAAAAGAATTCAACGAACTCGACCAGTTCCTCCTCTCCGAGCGCAGCCCGGAAGACGCGATGACGATGGACACCCTGCACGGCTACCTGACGGCGATCGCCATCGGGCCGGAAACCATCATGCCGGCCGAGTGGCTGCCGCGCGTCTGGGGCGAGGACGGCAAGCAGGCGCCAAAATGGAAGAACGGCAAGGAAGAGGAACGCATCGTCAACCTGATCATGCGCTTCATGAACGAAGTCCTGGTCACCTTCGAGGTCGCGCCCAAGGAATTCGAGCCGCTGTACTGCGAGCACGAGCACCAGGGCCAGACCCTGATCGACGCCGAAGCCTGGTGCTGGGGCTTCTGGGAAGGCATGGAACTGCGCCCGGGTTCCTGGGACCCGATCTGGGAGTCCGAGGTCGCCGACCTGATGCGCCCGCTCTACCTGCTGGGCGCCGACGAGATCGAGGAAGAAGAACTGCCGCTGGTCGAAGACCCGGTCAAGGCGCACCAGCTGGCGCTCGAGATCGAGGCCAACCTGCCGGCCATCCACCGCTACTGGCTGCCGCTGCGCAAGAGCGCCGTCGAGACCGTGCGCAACGAGGCGCCGAAGGTCGGCCGCAACGACGACTGCCCTTGCGGCAGCGGCAAGAAGTTCAAGCAGTGCCACGGCAAGCTGGCGTAAAGCCTGCCGCGTAGAACAGGAAAGGCGTCCCGCGGGACGCCTTTTTTTATTTCGCGTGTCGGCTGGTCGTTTCATCGATCGGGATGCGCCGACCCGTTCAACCACCGTATGAGACGTAGACGTCGCGACCGATCTGCGTGCGCTTGAACGCGTGGGCGGCGTCGAGGCCGCGGACAGGCATGAGCTCGTAGGGTGGGCACCCTGTGCCCACCCGAAAGCATGCGCCGCGTTGATGCTCTTGACGCGGCAACGTCTCCTCAGCCTGCGGTGCGCGACGAAGCGTTACGTTAGCGCATCATTTTGCGTGGGCACGGGGTGCCCACCCTAATGTGATGGA
>DOUW01000246.1:722-6552 GCA_003520365.1 Massilia sp. | reverse complement strand
GTATCGACCGCGTAGCCGAGCGCCGCGCCCGCGACCAGGCGCCCGCGCGCCACCGCGTGGGTGCGCGGATCGAGCGGGATGCTCTGGCTGTGGAAGAAGCGCGAGATGCCTTCGTAGCCCGAGCCCTCGCTGCCGTTGGCCAGGCCGACCTTGCGCCCGCCCGGCTTGATGCGCGCGGCGCCCATGACGATGCCGGTCTTGAGCAGGCCCTGGGTATCGAACACCACGTCGTATTCGTCCTCGCGCAGGCTGCGGAAGAAGGCGCGGATCTCGGCGCGGGTCTCCGCCTTGCCTAGGCCCTTGCGCCAGCGCCGCAGCGCGAACGGAATGATTTTGCGCACATGCGGGTTCAGGCGCACCAGGCTGACGTAGCCTTCCTCGACCACCCAGTCGATGGTGGCGCCCGGATGGTGACGCAGGATATCGGCCACCATCGGCAGGTTGTGCAGGACGTCGCCCAGGGACGACACCCGCACCAGCAGGATCTTCACATTACTCTCGCTTCAGAACGGCAGTTCGGCATCCGGTTTGGCGGCCAGGATCACGCTGCGGAATTCGCCCTGGATGCGCGCCAGCGCTTCCCGGTTCTCGCCCTCGAAACGCAGCACCACGACCGGCGTGGTGTTCGACGAGCGCGCCAGGCCGAAGCCATCGGCGTACTCGACGCGCAGGCCGTCGATGTCGTTGATCTTCTCCGAGGTCGGGAAGGTGGCGTCGCTGCGCAGCTTGTCGATCAGCGCGAAGTTCTCGCCTTCCTTCAGGTGCAGGTGCAGCTCCGGGGTGCTGGTGGCGATCGGCAGCGCGTTCAGGACGGCGGAAGGATCGGCGTGGCGGGTCAGCAGCTCGAGCATGCGCGCGCCCGAGTACAGGCCGTCGTCGAAGCCGTACCAGCGGTCCTTGAAGAAGATGTGGCCGCTCATCTCGCCGCCCAGCGGGGCGCCGGTTTCCTTCAGCTTGGCCTTCACCAGCGAGTGGCCGGTCTTGTACATCAGGGGACGGCCGCCGTGCTGCTCGATCCACGGGCCGAGGTGACGCGTGCACTTGACGTCGTACAGGATCTCGGCGCCCGGGTTGCGTTCGAGGACGTCGGCGGCGAACAGCATCATCTGGCGGTCCGGATAGATGATCTGGCCATCCTTGGTGACGATGCCGAGGCGGTCGCCGTCGCCGTCGAAGGCCAGGCCGATCTCGGCGTCGGTCGTTTGCAGCGCGCGGATCAGGTCCTGCAGGTTCTCCGGGTGCGCCGGGTCCGGATGGTGGTTCGGGAAGTGGCCGTCGACTTCGCAGAACAGTTCGATGACTTCACAGCCCATGCCGCGGTACAGGTCGCCCGCGAAGGCGCCAGCCACGCCGTTGCCGCAATCGACCGCGATCTTGATCGGACGCGCCACCTTGACGTCGCCGACGATGCGCTCGATGTAGGCGGCGCGGATGTCGTGGGTGCTGTAGGTGCCCAATTGCGGGGCGCTACTGCCGTCGTGGGCGAGGATGCTCTCGTACAGGCCCGTGATGGCCTCGCCATGGATCGCTTCGCCCGCCAGCACCATCTTGAAGCCGTTGTAGTCCGGCGGGTTGTGGCTGCCGGTGACCATGATGCCCGAGCGCGTGCCTTCCAGCACGTTGGTCGCGAAATACACCATCGGCGTGGCGACCATGCCGAGGTCGATCACGTCGACGCCGGCGGCCTGCAGGCCTTCGGCCAGGGCCGCTGCCAGCGCCGGGCCGGACAGGCGGCCGTCACGTCCGATCACGACCTTGCGCTCTCCCTTGGCCAGTGCAGCGCGGCCAAAGGCGGCCCCGATCGCACGCGCCACGCCGGCGTCGAGCGTGCTGTCGATCACGCCGCGAATGTCATATGCCTTGAAAATCGTCTTCGAGAGAGCAACCATGTTCGACCTTAGAAAAACGGACGACAGCCGGCATCGTCCGCACCACGGTGCGGACAAACGCAGCTTCGCCAAATGTTAGAGGGATGACAAAACAGGGAGTATTGTAGCGGCAAGCGCACCAATGGGGGATACCCCATTGGTGCGCTTGCTTGACTACTTGATTACTTGACTACTTGAGTGCTTGATTGCTGGATGCTTGATTGCTGGATGCTTGATTGCTTCCTTGTTTCTCCCGGCGAGCGCCGGAAGAAGAATCAGACGCGCAGCGTGTCGAGCGACTTGCCGCCTTCGACCCATTCCTTGACCCACTTTGGCTGGCGGCCGCGGCCGGTCCACTGCTGGGACGAATTGTCCGGGTGACGGTAACGCACGGCAACCGAACCGGTTTTCGCGCCGCGGGCATTGGTGGCGATCAAATCTTTCAGGGGCACGCCCACGCTTTGGGCAATCGCCAGGATCTGTTCGCGTGCCTTCTGCACCTCTTGTACCTCACGCTTTTTCATTTCCTGTTTGATTTGCTCCTGCAGGTTGCGCAAATCGCCTACGGACATATTCGACAGATCCATCATCGTTCCTCGATAGTTGGGTTAATCCAATTCAGGTGAATTCTCACCAAATGTCGCAATATACTACAACGGCAATTTATTGCCAGTCCTTCTTGCGCCAAATCAGCCAACGTGGCGACCTGAATCGAACAATACGCGCATACAGCCAGAGGTAGCTGATAACGAACAATAAACAGAAAACTATCAGCACGCTTGTATTCTGCCAGAATAAAGTGGCCGGGATCACGGCCATGAGAGAAAAAAGCCACAAATAAGGCGAGGTCCGGGCATTACGCTTCAGCAGCGCCCGTGCTTCTTTTCTTCCCACCGTCCATCGCACGACGCGCCGGAAAATGAGGCTGTGCAGGTGTATGCCGTCCGGCACCGCTGGCGATTTCCCACGTACAAACATTCGTCGATAAGCGGAAAACACCGTTTCGAATGCCGGATATATCAGCAGCAGCGCGGCATACCAGGTCGACACGTCGGGATTGCGCATTACCAGGAGCAATGCCAGCTCGCCGAGCATGAATCCGATAAAGTAGGCGCCGCCATCCCCCAGGAAAATCAGGCCGACCGGGTAATTCCAGACGAGGAAGCCGGCCGTCGCCCCGGCAACCGTCAACGCGGCAATCAGCACGAATACATCGCCTACCTGCAGCGCCACATAAGCAAGCGACAGCAGCATACAAATGGTTACCATGCTGGCCAGGCCATTGAAGCCGTCGATGATATTCACCGCATTCGCGATACCGGCCACGGCCAATACCGTCATGGGCATCACGATCCAGTTCGAAGCAAGCAATACCAGACCGAATGGCAGGTCGATACGGTCGATTTTGGCATCCAGCAGCAGATAACCCAGCATGGCGCCGGCCATGGTCAGCAAGAGCCGGCGCGACGGCCGCACGGTGCCGGTGTAATCCTCGACAATTCCACCGATAAAAGCGACGAAAGCGCAGAACAGAAGCGTGGTCATCCATTGCAGCATGACCGGTTCGCGCCAGATTGAAATGGTGGCGCTGACGATCACCGCAAAATAAATCGGCAGGCCGCCGATGCGCGCCACCAGGTGGCTGTGCGCCCGCTGCACGCCCCGGAAGTCGGTGTCGAGCGCGGGTTCGTGCAGTTTTGCCTGCTTGATGACGAGCAGGGTCAGCAGGGTGGAGCAGACAAAGCTAACCAGGAATGAAAACATGACGATCCTGCGGTTCCGACTCTCGGCAGACAACGGCCTGCAACGCGCATGCGGTGCCGGACGACGCCATGCGAGGCATGATGAAAGGCGGAGGCACCCAGCTCCGCCACGCTTGCCAAAAACGTAATTACATTGTAACCGCATAAATGCGGCCTGCCCCAAACACGGCAGTTTATCGCGCACGCAATGCACACGATTGATCAAAATCGCCTGTGACGGAAGATGAGGAAGAGAAACGCAGAGCCGGCGCAGCGTGTCAGAAAAAATCGCAGGTGTCGGCGTCGCGTAATAGCCTGCCGGCCTTGTCTTTTGCCGACAATACCGGTTCCCCGTTCAAGGGCCAGGCAATGGCCAGCGCGGGATCGTTCCACAGCAGTACGCGCTCGTGCCCAGGCGACCAGTAGCCGCTGATCTTGTAGACGCATTCCGCGCCCTCGCCAAGCGCCAGGAAACCATGGGCAAACCCTGGAGGAATCCATAACTGGCGCCGGTTCCCGGCGCTGAGCACGATCGTCATCGCCTGCCCGAAGGTGGGCGACGCGCGGCGCATGTCGACCACGACATCGAAGACCGCACCCCGAATCACGCGCACCAGTTTGCCCTGCCGCATGTCGACCTGGTAATGCAGTCCGCGCACGGCATTCGGCACCGAGACCGATTGGTTATCCTGGACAAAATGCGGCCGCAATCCGGTGGCGCGTTCGAATGCGCGCTCATTATAGGTTTCAAAGAAAACGCCACGTTCGTCTGCGTGGAGCGTCGGCTCGATCAGCAGCACTCCGGAAATGTCAGTCGCTTGCGCTTTCATTTCAGCACCAAATCGTTCGGTCATTGCAACGGGATTTTCCTGACGGGTCTGCCCTCATTGTCCAGCCAGGCTTTCCAGCGCAGCCGCATCAATATCGTCCATACGAAACGGCATTTCTTTCGGCAGCACCGCTTTCGGCCCCTGGAACCGGGATCCTGTATTTCTTCGCCTGCATCAGCGTGGTCAGCGTTAAACCCTCACCAGCTTGTCGAATACCGGCAGCAGCAGCTTCGACATAACAGCATCATTCGCTTAGGTGATTTCATGCGGCGTGCGGGCAAGGGGGGGCCCATCGACACGCCCGCCACCGAAATCATTTAGTATGCCAGCACTGCAAGGGCGAGGATGGCGCCGCCGCCGCGTCGTTGCAGGCATTATCGAACAAGAACAAGGGCCGCGGCGCGCGGCCGCGCCCAAGAAAGAGCTGACGATGAAAACCTATGTCATAGGCGACCTGCAGGGTTGTGCCCACGAGGCCCAGGCCCTGCTCGACAAGATCGCCGAGGATGCCGCGGGCGACGCCCGCATCCTGTTTGTCGGCGACCTGATCAACCGTGGTCCGGAGTCGCTGATGGCGCTGCGCCGCATGAAAGCGCTATCGGAAGCGAGCGGCGGGCGCGTCGAAGCCCTGCTCGGCAACCACGACCTGCACCTGCTGGCGGTGGCCGTCGGCGCCCAGAAGGCAAGCAGGTCCGACACGCTCGACGAGATCCTCGGCGCCCCCGACCGCGACGAACTGATCGGCTGGCTACGCATGCGTCCGCTGGCGATGTTCGTCGACGCCCACCTGCTGGTGCACGCCGGCGTCGCGCCGCAATGGGACGCCGCCCAGACCATGGCGCTGGCCGGCGAAGTCGAGGCCGTGCTGCGCGGCGACGGCTGGATCGATTTCCTGGGCCGGATGTACGGCAACCAGCCCGACCGCTGGGACGACGGCCTGGAAGGCATCGACCGCCTGCGCTGCATCGTCAACGCCCTCACCCGCATGCGCCTGTGCCTGCCCGACGGCAGCATGGATTTCGCGCACAAGGAAAGCGAGAGCGGGCCGGAAGGCTCGGGGCTGCTCCCCTGGTTCGACCTGCCGGGACGCCGGACCAACGACGTGACGGTGGTGTTCGGCCACTGGTCGGCGCTGGGCCTGGTGCTGCGCCCGAACCTGGTGGGCCTGGACAGCGGCTGCGTCTGGGGCGGCAAGCTGACCGCGGTGTGCCTCGACGACCGCACGCTGTTGCAGGTGGATTGTCCGGAGTATCGGCCGCACGCCGGGAAGAAGTAGCATTTTCTTTTCGTAGGGTGGGTTTTTGAACCCACGCGGTACCACGCATGCGTATCGAAACACATGCCGGGCTCGTTTACCGAGCGTCGCACCGGTGGGTACGAGTACCCACCC
>DOUW01000246.1:463-703 GCA_003520365.1 Massilia sp. | reverse complement strand
GGCACAGGTGCCCACCCTACGACACGACGCGTGCCTCGAGCGCCGACGCCACCGCGTCATGCGCCGCCTGCGCCAGCTCGCGCCGGTGCGCACCCTTCGCGTCGAGCGGCGCCAGGCAGGCCAGGCGCGCGCGGATCGGCCCGCCGCGCAGGATCGTCAGGATGCTGTCGACAAAGGTGATCTCGCCGACGTAGTCGACGTTCGGATGCCAGTTGCCGGCCTCGTCGAGGTAGGCCAGTG
>DOUW01000246.1:0-341 GCA_003520365.1 Massilia sp. | reverse complement strand
AGGTTGGCGTGGAAAGGCAGCACCTGGCCCTGCTGCGCCACCGTCCCCTCGGGGAAGAAGGCAACGCGCTCGCCCTCCCCCAGTACGCTCACGATGCCCTTGAAGATGTGGCGCAGTTCGCGCCGGTTGCCGCGCGCGATGAAGACGGTGCCGGCCGCCGCGACCAGCCAGCCGAGCACCGGCCAGGCCCGGATCTCGGCCTTGGCCACGAAGCGGCAGGGATGCAAGGCGTTGATGACGAAGATGTCCAGCCAGGAGACGTGGTTCGAGACGAACAGCGCGTGCTCGAGCGCCGCGTTGCCGGGCGCCTCTTCGCCGCGCACGCCGCAGATCGCCAGCAG
>DOUW01000404.1 GCA_003520365.1 Massilia sp. | reverse complement strand
TCGATCAGCGCGGCGACCGCGGCGCCGTCGCCGTACTGCGTGTGCAGCACGGTGTAGCGTTCGCGGCCCCGCCAGGACGCCGCCGGCGAGAACCGGTTGACTGCGGATGTCACGCCGCTCCCGCGTAACGGAAGCAGTGCGGCGCGTGGTCGTCGACCATGCCGATGCCCTGCATGTAAGCGTAGACGATGGTCGAGCCGACGAACTTGAAGCCGCGTTTCGACAGGTCCTTCGAGATGCGGTCGGACAGCGCGGTCTTGCTGGGACGCGTACCCGCGCTCCAGTCGCCGACGATCGGTGTGCCGTCGACCCAGGCCCACAGGTAGCTGTCCAGGGTCTGTCCTTCGTCACGCAGCGCCAGGTAGGCCCTGGCGTTGCCGATCGCCGCCGCCACCTTCAGGCGGTTGCGCACGATGCCCGGGTTGGCCAGCAGCGCGGCGACCTTGGCGTCGTCGTAACGCGCGATCTTTTCCGGGTCCCAATCGTCGAAGGCGGCGCGGTAGCTCTCGCGCTTGTTGAGGATGGTTTCCCAGGACAGGCCGGCCTGGGCGCCCTCGAGGTTGAGCATCTCGAACAGGCGGCGCTCGTCATGGCAGGGCGTGCCCCACTCGTGGTCGTGGTAGTCGAGGTAGCGGGGATTGGCCGGGTTGGCCCAGCTGCAGCGATTGATCGTCATGCCCGGAAGTATACGCCAGGCGCATGACGGGGAGAACGCCGCCGTGCGGCCGCGGAAGAACGGGCAGGCAGGCCGTCTCGCGACAGCCCGCCTCCCGATGCGGACGGCTTATTTGCCCGCTTATTTGCCTGCTTATTTGCCTGCTTAGTTGCCCGCTTAGTTGCCCGCTTACTTGCCCGAAGTGGTGCCCGACTTCGCAGCCGGCATCTGCTGCGCGGCCTTCAGGTGCTGCTCGACGGTCGGCATCATCTTGGTGGCCAGGCCCTTGACTTCAGGATCCTTGGCGGACTTCTGGTTCTTCTGCAGCAGCTTGTGCGCTTCCTTGTGCGAAGCCACGCCGCCGACCTTCATGTACTCGCGGTCGAACGCATCGCCGCTAAGCTTTTCCAGCTTGGCCGACATGGCCTTGTGCTTGGCGTCGAGCTCGGTCGGCAGGGTCACGCCCTTGGCCTGGGCCACGGTCTGCACTTCCTGCAGCGCCTTGGTGTGGTCGTCGATCATCTGCTGGGCGTAGGTCTTCACTTCCTGGTTCTGGCTCTTGCTTTGCGCCAGCTTGCCCATTTCGATCTCGGCCATGTTCACCATCGCCATGTCGGTGATGCCCTTGCTGTCGGCCTTGCTCAGGGTCGAGCTGCCGGTGGCGCCGGCCGCGCCCGAGGCGCCCGAGGACTGGCTCGACATGCCGGCCGCGCCGGTGCCGGTGCTGCCGCTCATGCCGGCGCTGCCGCTGGTGCTGCCGCTCTGGTGAGCCGCGCCGTGCGAGGAAGAGGTCGACGAGGAGCTGCCGGTCTGGCCGGCGGTGCTGGAGCCGACCTGGCCGCTGCGGTCTTCCATGCCCTGGCTGTTGGTGTTGTCGACCGCGCCGTCACGGGCCGACTTGCCCGCCAGGTTCTGGCCGGCCTGGCCCTGCTGGCTTTGCAGTTCGGTGGCGCTCGGGGTGGTGGAGGTGGTCTGAGCCTGGACGCCATGGGCGCCGAGCATGGCCGCTACTGCCGACACGGCGAGCAGTCCTTTCAATACCTTGTTTTTTTGCATGATGCTCTCCTTGGTTGGGGATGGAGCCGGCATCACGTCTCCTGTGCCGGTGCTCCTGTTCAAATGACATCGCATGCCTGTCTGCCGCCCACACCGCGAAGGCGGTAATGGAACGACAACCGAGCCGAAAAGGAGTGTATCGCCGCGTTTTCGACGCCAGCGCGCGTTAGCCGCTCGGCAATTTTTTGACGTCGCGCGCAAAAAAAAATGGCCGGCACGGGAAGCCCGGCCGGCCATGGGAGTCAAAAGGTGTCGAGGATCAGCGGAAGCTCAGGGCCGCCGTCAGGTCGCCCGGTCCGCGTGCGCCGCGCGCCTTGAAGGCGGCGTCGCGCGCCGCCAGGCCTTCCAGTTGCGGCAGGCCGTGCAGGCGGGTGATGAAGCGCAGGATCGAGGTGGTGTCGTAGAAATTGTGGTCGACCGCGCCCTTCTTCGCGTGCGGCGAGACGACGATCGCCGGAATGCGCGAACCCGGGCCCCAGCGGTCGCCTTGCGGCGGCGCCACGTGGTCCCACCAGCCGCCGTTCTCGTCGAACGTGATCACCACCACCATGTCCTTCCACTGCGGCGACTTCTTGAGGTGCTCGATCACGTTGGCGACGTGGGCGTCGCCCGATTCGATGTCCGAGTAGCCGGCGTGCAGGTTCAGGTTGCCCTGCGGCTTGTAGAAGCTGACCGCCGGCAGCTTGCCGGCCACCGCGTCGGCGATGAAGCGGTTCGAGATCGGGCTGTCGCCCAGGCCGCCGTCGCGCAGGTGTTCGGCGCGCGCTTTGGTGCCCGGCGCGAACTGCTTGAAATAGTTGAAAGGCTGGTGATGATGCTGGAAGTTCGGGCGCTGACCGGCGCCGCGGCCATCGATCGCCGCCTGCCAGGCGCCGCCATACCAGGCCCAGCTGACGTTCGTGCGCGACAGCAGGTCGCCGATGGTGTCGTAGCTTTGCGGCGGCAGCACCGACGGGTCGTTCGGGTCGGCGATGTTGGCGTCGCCGCCCGGCGCCGGGCGCACCCAGCTCGGCTGGTAGGGCGGCGCCATGGTATTCACGGCATACCCGTCCGGAGTGATCGCGCCGGAATGCACGAACTTCGGCTTGCCGTCCAGCGCGCTCTTCGGCGAATCCGGCGCCACCGCCAGGCGGCTGCCCTGCGGGCCGTCTTCCAACACCGCGATCTTCTTCTTCGCCGGGGTCTCGGCGGCGTTGAAAAATTCCGGCGTGCGGCCGCTGATCAGGAACTGGTGGTTCAGGTAGGAGCCGCCGAAGGCGCCCATGAAGAAGTTGTCGCACAGCGTGTACTCGCGCGCGATCTGCCACAGGCCCAGGTGCTTCTCGGTCTCGCCGTAGTAGCCCATCACCAGCGCGCCGGAATCGCCCCAGGCGACGAAACCGTCGTTCTTGCCGCCGTTGATCTGCATCTGGTTGTGATAGAAATTGTGCACCAGGTCGCGCGTGACCAGGCCTTCCGGCAGCGGCTGGCCGTCGCCGTCGACCAGTTTCCACGGTGCGTTCGGCAGGTTGGCGATCTTGTCCTCGCCGATCTGGTATTCCTTGCCGCCGATGTCCTGGCGTCCCGGCACCATGCCGCCCCAGACCTTCGGCAAGGCCGGCAGGACCGAGCCGTCGCGGTCCTTCTGCGGCGGCGCGCTGGCCGGCAGCGGCGCGGCCAGGCCCGGGAAGTTGGCGAACAGGTTGTTGAAGCTGCGGTTTTCGAGGTAGCTCCCGCCCACG
>DOUW01000407.1:3849-4067 GCA_003520365.1 Massilia sp. | reverse complement strand
CCCCCGCCCCCCCGCTCCAGCAACTGGTCGCGGGCGCCCTGCGCGAGCGTGCCAGCCAATACACGGCCGAGCGCGTGGCGCTTTACTTCGCCGGCAAGTCCGGGCGCGACTTCGCCGCCGGGGTCAGGCTGCGCGAACCGCTGACCGAGGGCCGGCGCCGCCTGCTCGAAGTGCTGGTCAGCGTGGTCGCGGTCGGGGTCGACAACCTGGAACTGGTC
>DOUW01000407.1:1113-3789 GCA_003520365.1 Massilia sp. | reverse complement strand
CCTGGAACTGGTCGGGCGCCTGAACCGGGCCGCGTTCTTCGACCCGCTGACCGGCCTGCCGAACCGTACCTGCCTGGTCGAGCAGCTCGACCACCTGCTGGCGGCACCGCGCCGGGCGGGCACCACCCTGGCCCTGGTGGACCTCGACCACTTCGCCGAGAGTAACGACGCGCTGGGCCACCAGTTCGGCGACCTGCTGCTGGTCGCGGTGGCGCAGCGCCTCGAGCACCAGCTGGGGCACCTGGCGCTGGCGCGCATAGGCGGCGACATCTTCGCGGTGCTCGGCGACGACGCCGCCTGCACGCCGGCAGCCCTGCATGCCCTGTTCAAGACACCCTTCTCGATCGACGGCCAGGACGTGCAGGTGTCGAGCACCCTGGGCCTGGTGCGTCTGGACGAACACGACGGTTGCGCCACCGACGCCCTGAAGGATGCCGACATCGCCCTGAAGCGCGCCAAGACCCGCCGGCGCGGCGGCCACTTCTATTTTTCGCGCTCGATGGGCGTCGAGATCCGCGAGCGCGTGCGCCTGATGCACGCGCTGCGCGCGGGCTTCCGGCGCGGCGAACTGTTCCTGGCCTACCAGCCGCAAATCGACCTGGCCAGCAACCGGCCCTACGGCGCCGAGGCGCTGCTGCGCTGGCGCGGCGCGGACGGCCAGCTGGTGCCGCCCGATCGCTTCATCCCGATCGCCGAGTATTCGGGCCTGATCGTCGAGATCGGCGCCTGGGTGCTGCGCGAAGCCTGCGCCGAACTGATGCGCCTGCGCGCGGCGGACTTTCGCGACTTCACGATGTCGATCAACGTCTCGCAGGCCCAGTTCCGCCACCCGCAGTTCGTCGAGGTGCTGCGCCAGGTCCTGGTCGAGACCGGCGCCCCGCCCGCTTACGTGGAACTGGAAATCACCGAATCGATGGCAATGGAGGACCCGCGCCACCTGGCCGAGATCCTGGCCGAGGTCAAGCAGACCGGTGTATCGATCGCGATCGACGACTTCGGCACCGGCTTCTCGTCGCTGTCGCACCTGCAGCGCCTGCAGGTCGACCGCCTGAAGATCGACCGCGCCTTCGTTTCCGAGATCACCGGCTCGGCGCGCGGCAGCAGCATCGCCGAGATGGTGATCCAGCTCGGACGCAACCTGGGGCTGTCGGTGATCGCGGAAGGGGTCGAGGACGAACGCCAGGCGCAGATCCTGCACGCGCTCGGCTGTCCGCTGGCGCAGGGCTACCTGTTCGCGCGGCCGCTGTCGCCGGAAGACCTGCGCGCGTGGCTGGGCGATCGGAAGGCGTGAATCGGGCTACGGTCGGCACCCGTAGGGTTGGCACCCTGTGCCCACGCGGAAGATGCTCGGCGCGTCCGGATTCAATACCGGACTGCAGGAACTGTTCGCGACGTCATCCATGGATACGCCACGGAATGCGAACATTGCCGCTGGGGCCCACGCCAACACACCAGAACCGTCCGCGTGGGCACGGGGCGCCCACCCTACGGGTAACGCCGGCGGCTTTGCCTCAATCCTCGGTCGCCTGCTCGGCCGGCCAGTCGCGGATGTACGCCTTGAGCATGCGGTTCTCGAAGCTCTGCGCCTCCAGCACCGCACGCGCCACGTCGTAGAACGAGATCACGCCCAGCAGGGTCTTGGCGTTCATGACCGGCAGGTAACGCGCGTGCTTCTCGAGCATCATGCGGCGCACTTCGTTGACCTCGGTGTCCGGCGTGACGGTGATCGGGCTGTCGTCCATGTAGCGGCGCACCGTGCCGTTGCCGACCGAGCCGCCGTTCGCGTGCAGCACCTTGATGACTTCGCGGAAGGTCAGCATGCCGACCAGGTCGCCGTATTCCATCACCACCAGCGAGCCGATGTCCCTTTCGGACATCGTGTTGACCGCCTCTGCCAGCGGCGTTTCCGGCGTCACCGTGTACAGGATGTTGCCCTTGACCTGCAGAATTTCCGAGACTTTCATATTGGCCACCCCGGCGTCAGATAGTTTATTCACTGTAAATACTTTTTTTATCAAGCTGAAAACGAATGTAGCCTAAGCCTAGCAGAAAATCCAGTTTCACGAGGGAGGCGTCCCCGGAAAGCGTTGCGCTTCGATAAATAAGTGCTACGATTCCGCGCATAATTATTTCATTCACGAGACAACCGAGACAACCATGAGCGGTCCACGATACCCCGGCTTCGATACGCTGTCGCTGCACGCCGGCGCGGCGCCCGATCCGGCCACCGGCGCGCGCGCCACGCCGATCCACTTCACCTCCTCGTTCGCCTTCCGCGATTCCGATCACGCCGCCTCGCTGTTCAACATGGAGCGCAGCGGCCACGTCTACTCGCGCATCTCGAACCCGACCAATGCCGTGCTCGAGGAGCGCATCGCCGCGCTCGAGGGCGGCGTGGCCGGCATCGCCACCGCCAGCGGCCAGGCCGCGATGCACCTGGGCCTGTCGACCATCGCCGGCGCCGGTTCCCACATCGTGGCCTCGCGCGCGCTGTACGGCGGCTCGCACAACCTGCTGGCCTACACCCTGAAGCGCTTCGGCATCGAGACCACCTTCGTCGACCCGCGCGACATCGACGCCTGGCGCGCCGCGATCCGCCCGACTACCAAGGTCCTGTTCGGCGAAACCCTCGGCAACCCGGGCCTGGATGTGCTCGACATCCCGCGCATCGGCGCG
>DOUW01000407.1:0-1027 GCA_003520365.1 Massilia sp. | reverse complement strand
CACCACGCCCTGGCTGCTGCGCCCCTTCGACCACGGCGCCGACCTGGTCTTCCACTCGGCCACCAAGTTCCTGTGCGGGCACGGCACCGCGATCGGCGGCCTGCTGGTCGACGGCGGCACCTTCGACTGGCAGGCCGCCCACGCGCGCAGCGGCCGCTTTGCCGAGCTGTGCGAACCCTACGAGGGCTTCCACGGCATGGTGTTCGCCGAGGAGTCGACCGTCGGCGCCTTTGCCCTGCGCGCCCGGCGCGAAGGGCTGCGCGACTTCGGCGCCGTCATGAGCCCGCATAACGCCTTCGCCATCCTGCAAGGCATCGAGACGCTCGGCCTGCGCATGGAGCGCCACGTGGCCAACACCCGCCGCGTGATCGACTTCCTGCTGACGCATCCGGCGGTCGAGTCGGTGTCCTACCCCGAGCTCGACAGCCACCCGGACCAGGCGCTGGCCAGGAGCCTGCTGCCGAAAGGCTGCGGCGCGGTGTTCACCTTCACGCTCAAGGGCGACCGCGCGGCCGGCCGTCGCTTCGTCGACGGCCTGAAAGTGTTCTCGCACCTGGCCAACGTCGGCGACGCCAAGTCGCTGGTGATCCACCCGGCCTCGACCACCCACTTCCGGGTGCCGCCCGAGCAGCTGGCGGCAAGCGGCATAGGCGAAGGCACGATGCGCCTGTCGGTCGGCCTGGAAGACCCGGACGACCTGATCGAAGACCTGGCGCGCGGCCTGAAGCTGGCGCAGAAGGGAGCTTGAGCATGATCTTCAACGTCAACGAACGCGCCGCCTACGCCTACACCGGCGGCAAGGCTTTCGATGCGGCGCTGCCGACCGTCGTCTTCATCCACGGCGCCCAGAACGACCATTCGGTGTGGGGCCTGCAATCGCGCTGGTTCGCCCACCACGGCTACGGGGTGCTGGCGGTCGACCTGCCCGGCCACGGCCGCAGCGCCGGTCCCGCGCTGGCCAGCGTCGAGCAAATGGCCGACTGGCTGCTGGCCCTGCTCGATACGGCCGGCGTGCAGCGCGCGCTGC
>DOUW01000171.1:396-4842 GCA_003520365.1 Massilia sp. | reverse complement strand
CTCGCTGGTGTTCATCAGCTGCAGGCGGTAGACGTTCTCGATGCGGCCATCCTCCGCCTCGCGTCCCATCGAGCCGCGGTCGCGGATCACGTCCACCTTCAGCGGGGTGCGCAGGGCCAGCGAGGTCGTCATCGCCGCGACCAGCAGACCCAGCACCGCGGTGTAGACCAGCACGCGCGGGCGCGCCAGGCGGCGCCGCACCTCGCGCGTGCCCCAGCCCTTGGCGAGCGCGTTCTCGGTGGCGTAGCGGATCAGGCCAGCGGGTTTTCCGACCTTGTCCATCACGCTGTTGCAGGCGTCGACGCAGGCGGCGCAGCCGATGCATTCGTATTGCAGGCCGCGCCGGATGTCGATGCCGGTCGGGCAGACCTGCACGCACATGCTGCAGTCGATGCAGTCCCCGGTCTTGGCCGCTTCCGTGCGTGCGCCGTGGCCGCGCGGTTCGCCACGAGCGCGGTCGTAGGTGACGATCAGGGTATCCTTGTCGAACATCGCGCTCTGGAAGCGCGCGTAGGGACACATGTACTTGCAGACCTGCTCGCGCATCCAGCCGGCGTTGCCGTAGGTGGCGAAGCCGTAGAACAGCACCCAGAAGGCTTCCCAGGGGCCGATGCTCCAGCTCGCGATCTCGCCCAGCAGCGTGCGCACCGGGGTGAAGTAGCCGACGAAGGTGAAGCCGGTCCACAGCGCCACCGCCAGCCAGGCCGCGTGCTTGCCCCCCTTCTTCCAGATCTTCTCGACCGTCCACGGCTGGCGGTCGAGGCGGATGCGGGCACTGCGCGCGCCCTCGATCCTGCGCTCGATCCAGAGGAAGAGTTCGGTGTACACCGTCTGCGGGCAGGCGAAGCCGCACCACACGCGCCCGGCCACGGCGGTGACCAGGAACAGGCCATAGGCGCAGACGATCAAGAGGCCGGCCAGGTAGATGAAGTCCTGGGGCCACAGCACCAGTCCGAACAGGTGGAACTTGCGCGTGCCCAGGTCGAACAGGATGGCCTGGCGGCCGTTCCATTGCAGCCACGGCGCGCCGTAGAACAGGAGCTGCGTGAGCCAGAGGCAGGCCCAGCGCAGCGTGGCGTAGCGGCCCTTCACCTCGCGCGGGTAGATCTCCTCGCGCGCGGCATACATCTTGACGACCGCTTCACGGGGGGCGTTCATTTTGCCGCTACCTTGTTCTCGACAACCGTATCAACGGTCGGGTTCGACAGGCTCCACACGTAGGCCGCCAGCACGTGCACCTTGGGCTCGCCCAGGAATTCGCCAAAGGCCGGCATGGTGTTGCTGCGGCCCTTGCGGATGGTTTCCATCACGGTGTCGGCGCTGCCGCCGTACAGCCAGACCTTGTCGGCCAGGTTCGGCGCGCCCAGCATCGGGTTGCCCTCGCCCTTGGCGCCGTGGCAGGCGGCGCAGGCCATGAACTTCGGCTTGCCGAAGGCGACCTTCACCGGATCGGCCGTCAGGCCCGACAGGCTGCGCACGTAATGGGCGACCGCCTCGATGTCCTTGTCCGAGCCGAGCGTCGCGCCCATCGGCGGCATCTGGCCGATGCGGCCGGCCATGATGGTCTGCTTGATGGTGTCCGGTTCGCCGCCATGCAGCCAGTCGGAGTCGGTCAGGTTCGGGTAACCCTTGTTGCCGCGCGCGTCCGAGCCATGGCACTGGGCGCAGTAGTTCAGGAACATGCGCTCGCCGATCGCGCGCGCCTGCGGGTCGGCGGCGACCGCTTTCAGGTCCTGGCTGGCGTAGCGCGCGAACAGCGGACCGTAGTCGCTCTCGGCCTTCTTCAGTTCCGCCTTGTACGCGCCGGTCGAGGCCCAGCCAAGCTTGCCTGCATAGCTGCCCAGGCCCGGATACAGCACCAGGTAGCCGACGCCGAACAGGATGGTCAAATAAAACAGGCCCATCCACCAGCGCGGCATCGGGGTGTTCAGTTCGGTCAGGTCCTCGTCCCAGACGTGGCCGGTGGTTTTCTCGGGCTGGCCGTCCTTGCCGACCTTCACGCGAAAGCGCGACTGCGACCACAGCAGGATCGCGCAGCCGGCGATCGAGGCGATCGTGATCAGGGCGACGTACCAGTTCCAGAAGCCGCTCGTGAAATCAGACATGCTCGTCCTCCTTGTCGTCCGCGAAGGGCAGCGCCGCCGCGCGGTCGAAGTCGGCGCTGCGCTTGAGCAGGAAGGTCCACAACACGATGCCCATGAAGGTGGCAAAGGAGACCACTGTCATCACGCTGCTCGCGCTGTCAAAGATTTGTTCGATAGCCATCTCAGTTCCTCGTCTTGATCTGGGTGCCCAGGCCTTGCAGGTAGGCGACCAGCGCGTCCTGCTCGGTCTTCCCGGTCACTTCGGCCGGGGCGTTCTTGATCTCTTCCTCGCCGTACGGCACGCCAAGCAGCTGCATCGCGCGCATCTTCGGCACGATCTCGGCCGGGTTCAGCTTCGTCTTTGCCAGCCAGGGATAGCCGGGCATGTTCGATTCCGGCACCACGTCGCGCGGGTTGTCCAGGTGGGTGCGGTGCCATTCGTCGCTGTAGCGCCCGCCCACGCGCGCCAGGTCGGGACCGGTGCGCTTGCTGCCCCACTGGAAGGGGTGGTCGTAGACGAATTCGCCGGCCACCGAATAATGGCCATAGCGCTCGGTCTCGGCGCGCAGCGGGCGGATCATTTGCGAGTGGCAGTTGTAGCAGCCTTCGCGGATGTAGATGTCGCGCCCCGCCAGGCGCAGCGGCGAGTAGGGTTTCAGGCCGGCGACCGGCTCGGTGGTCGACTTCTGGAAGAACAGCGGCACGATCTCGACCAGGCCGCCGAAGGAGATCACCAGGATCACCAGGCCGATCAGGAGCCAGGGGTTCTTCTCGATCCATTCATGGGTAAAGTTTTTCATTGTTCTCGACTCCAGTTCAGACGTGCGTCGGTACGCGGTTCTCGACGGCGCAGGCTTCGACGTGGGCAGCGTCATGCTGCGGCTTGTGCGGCTGCGGGATCGGCGCATCCACGTTGACGGTGCCGGCCAGGGTCTTCCAGGTGTTGAAGGCCATCAGCAGCATGCCCGACAGGTAGAGGAAGCCGCCCGTGAAGCGGATCACGTAGTAGGGATAGGTCGCCTTCACGCTCTCGGCGAAGGTATAGGTCAGGGTGCCGTCCGGGTTCACGGCGCGCCACATCAGGCCCTGCATCACGCCGGCGATCCACATCGAGGCGATGTAGAGGACGATACCGATGGTGGCGACCCAGAAGTGGGTCTCGACCAGCTGCACGGAATACATCTGCTTCTTGCCGGCCAGGCGTGGGATCAGGTAGTAGATCGAGCCCATCGTGATGAAGCCGACCCAGCCCAGGGCGCCGGCGTGGACGTGGGCGACGGTCCAGTCGGTGTAGTGCGACAGCGAGTTGATGGTCTTGATCGACATCATCGGGCCCTCGAAGGTCGCCATGCCGTAGAACGAGAGCGAGACGATCAGGAACTTCAGGATCGGGTCCGAGCGCAGCTTGTGCCAGGCGCCGGACAGCGTCATCACGCCGTTGATCATGCCGCCCCAGCTTGGCGCCAGCAGGATCAGCGAGAACACCATGCCCAGCGACTGGGTCCAGTCGGGCAGCGCGGTGTAGTGCAGGTGGTGCGGGNNCACCGGGCGCTCGGCCTGCTTCGGGATGAAGTAGTAGACCATGCCCAGGTAGCCGGCGGTGAGGATGAAGCCGACCGCGTTATGGCCGTACCACCACTGGATCATGGCGTCCTGCACGCCGGCGTAGACCGAGTAGGACTTGAAGGCCGAGACGGGCACCACCGCGCCGTTGACGATGTGCAGCACCGCGACCGCGATGATGTAGGCGCCGAAGAACCAGTTGGCGACGTAGATGTGCTGGACCTTGCGCTTGACGATGGTGCCGAAGAAGACCACCGCGTAGGCGACCCAGACCACCGTGATCAGGAGCGCGATCGGCCACTCGAGTTCGGCGTATTCCTTGCCGCGCGTGAAACCCATCGGCAGCGTGATCGCGGCCGCCACCAGCACCGCCTGCCAGCCCCAGAAGGTGAAGCTGGCCAGCCTGTCGGAGAACAGCCGCACCTGGCAGGTGCGCTGCACCACGTAATACGAGGTGGCGAACAGCCCGCAGATGCCGAAGGCGAAGATCACCGCGTTNNGGCCGCAGGCGGCCGTAGGACAGCCAGGGGATGTCGAAGTTGAGCGCGGGCCAGGCGAGCTGGGCCGCGATGAAGACGCCGGCGGCCATGCCGATGACGCCCCACACGACCGTGGCGATGGCAAACTGGCGCACGATCTTGTAGTTATAGTTTAGACTGCCTTCCAAGATATTCTCCCGATGGATTGACTGCGATCACAGCCGGGAGAGTAGATTTCTGGACCTTAAAAATCCTTGATGTGAATCAAAATGTTCGGTTTCACTGGGGATACAGGGCGTAGGGTGGGCACGCTGTGCCCA
>DOUW01000171.1:0-301 GCA_003520365.1 Massilia sp. | reverse complement strand
GGGCACGGCGTGCCCACCCTACGCCTCCTACTCATCGACAGGAAAATCCAATGCCCATCTCGCCATCCCTGCACGACGAAGTCTCGAAACGATTGACGCAAGCCCGCGAAGAAACCCTCGCCACGGTCCGCGCGCGCACCGACAGCGACGGCGACACGCCGCCGCCGATTGCGCCGGGCGCCCACATGGCGCAGGGCGACGACGCGTCCGAAGCCGAAATGACGGCCCACGACGAACAGCATTTCGCCGACCACGAAACCGCCCTGCTGCACGAGATCGACGCCGCCATCGGCCGGCTGGA
>DOUW01000324.1:2651-3024 GCA_003520365.1 Massilia sp. | reverse complement strand
CGAGGAGATCGCCGAGGTGGTCTCGCGCGCGACCGGCATCCCCGTGTCGCGCATGATGCAGGGCGAGCGCGACAAGCTGCTGCACATCGAAGAGAAGCTGCATGAGCGTGTCGTCGGCCAGGACGAGGCGATCGAGGCGGTGTCGGACGCGATCCGCCGTTCGCGCGCCGGCCTGTCGGACCCGAACCGTCCTTACGGTTCCTTCATGTTCCTGGGCCCGACCGGCGTCGGCAAGACGGAATTGTGCAAGGCGCTGGCTGCCTTCCTGTTCGACACCGAGGAAGCCCTGATCCGCATCGACATGAGCGAATTCATGGAGAAGCATTCGGTCGCCCGCCTGATCGGCGCGCCGCCGGGCTATGTCGGCTACGAG
>DOUW01000324.1:0-2605 GCA_003520365.1 Massilia sp. | reverse complement strand
ACGTGTTCAATGTGCTGCTGCAGGCGCTGGACGACGGCCGCATGACCGACGGCCAGGGCCGCACCGTCGACTTCAAGAACACGGTGATCGTGATGACCTCGAACCTGGGGTCGCACAAGATCCAGTCGATGGACACCGACGAGCCGGCGGTGGTCAAGCTGGCCGTGATGGCCGAGGTGCGCGGACACTTCCGCCCCGAGTTCATCAACCGCATCGACGAGATCGTGGTCTTCCATGCGCTGGACGAGCGCAACATCGGCGACATCGCCCGCATCCAGCTGCGCAACCTCGAAGCGCGCCTCGAGAAGATGGAAATGGCGCTGGATATCGACGACGCGGCCCTGCAGAAGATCGCCGAGGCCGGCTTCGATCCGGTGTATGGCGCACGCCCGCTCAAGCGCGCGATCCAGCAGCAGATCGAGAATCCGCTGTCGAAGGCCATCCTGGCGGGCAAGTTCGGGCCGAAGGACACCATTCCGGTGCGCGTGCGCGGCGGCCAGCTGGTGTTCGGCGAGGAGCCGCAGGTGGAGCTGGCGAAGTAAGCCAGGTTTTTACTCACCAAGAAGGGACGCGGATTGCGTCCCTTTTTCTTTGGCCGCCTGGCGTCTCGTTTTTTCTGCAAGTGGCGCAAGCGGGTTGAATAATATTTTTGAAATTTTTCTATTGGAAAGGTATAACGACATTTTCTTTTGGGCGGAGCAAGCATGGACCAGGCAATCGCGAAGGGAGAATCGGCGGTACAGGACGCAATCGTTGCCGCGCTGGCGGAATACTGCTATGCGGAGCGGCTGCGTTTCCGGCATACCTTGCCTTATTCGAATCAGCAGGGCTTCAAACCGGGTCGTGTCTGTGCCGATATGGCGGCCGTGCTGTCCAACAATACGCTCTTGATCCTCGAAGTAAAGGCTGCGGCTACGTCAGCCGAGAAGACTGTCCTCGGTGCGTTCAAGAAGGTTGAGCATCAGTGGAAAAGTTATCGGTTTTTTGAAAAAGAACTGAAGGTTCCCGTGCATTATGCGTTCAATACCGTCGAGACGCTGGCACACGCAACCCCGGCGCCGTTCAGCCCCTTCATGTGTGTGCAGACTTTGTCCGAGATCGGCCTGGCCAAGCCGAGCGCCGTCAGCTCAGACGGGAAAGTCGCTGAAGTGGCCTGCAACCTGTTTCAATATATCAGGAGCGACAAGTTGCGCGGCAGCGAAGATGCTGCCATCGCATTGCTCGGCTTTCTGACCGCTCCCCTTTCCAATTCCACGCTGGTGCTGGCATTCGCTCCGGATTCCGGCATCACGGCGCTGAGCGCCGCACAATTGGGTGTGCTTCAGCGGCAGATGCTTGAAACGCCGCAACAGATCGATGCGAACGCCTTCCCTGCCATTGCCGCATATATTCAGAGTTTTGCGGTGGAAAGCTCATCGACGTCGAAAGACGAGGACGAAGCGAAGAACACAAAAAAGAAAGGGGACGAGCTGCTGGAAGAGTTCTCGCTTTTCGTGAAGGAACACTTCCGCGGCCCACGCGGCAGCTCCAAGCAGCCCGAAGCGAAGCAGCAACCGGCGAAGACAATCGGGGCTGCCAAGCCAGGGTCAAAGCGCTAGCGCTTGAATCGCTCTCGCCGTCGCATTTGCGTGGAAGAAAAAGTGGGGAGCTGGTCCCCAGCAAACTTGTTCGCATTTGACTACACTGGCAGCTGTCTTGATTTCTGGGAAACATAAAATGACAAGCAGCCTGCGCCAGGACGCCCGCGTCATCGCCCTGGTCGGCACCTCGCACGGGGTGTCGCACTTCTATCACCTGATCCTGGCCGGGCTGTTTCCCTGGCTGAAGGAAGCCTTCACGCTTTCTTATTCCGAGCTGGGCCTGTTGATGACGGTGTTCTTCGTCGTCTCGGGCATCGGCCAGGCCTTGTCGGGCTTCATCGTCGACCGGGTCGGGGCGCGCCGCGTGCTGTTTACCGGCCAGGCGCTGCTGGGCCTGGGGGCGCTGGTGCTGGCGTCGGCGCCGAACTACGCCGTGCTGCTGGCCGGTTCCTTCGTTGCCGGCTGCGGCAACGCGGTGTTCCACCCGGCCGGCTATACGCTGCTGAACCACGGCGTGTCGAAGGAGCGGCTGGCCTATGCGTTCTCGGTGCACGGGATTTCCGGCAACATCGGCTGGGCGACCGCCCCCATCTTCCTGGCCGGCGTCGCCACCCTGTCGAGCTGGCGCACGGCGCTGCTGGCGGCCAGCGCGATTCCCTTCCTGATGCTGCTGGTCCTGTTCCTGAACCGCGCCGTGCTGCCGAACCGGGCGACCGTCGCGAAGCCGGGCGAGCAGCAGGGCAGTTCCTTTGCCTTCCTGCGCCTGCCGCCGGTGTGGATGTGCTTCGGTTTCTTTTTCCTGACCTCGATCGCGCTGGGCGGCATCCAGGCCTTCTCCTCGACCAGCCTGGTGGCGTTGTACGGCATCACGCTGGGCACGGCGGCGACCGCCTACACCACCTTCATGCTGTCCTCGGCGGCCGGCATGGTGGCCGGCGGCTTCCTGGCCGCGCGCGCCCACAACCACGACCGCACCATCGCGGTCGCCTTCCTGTTCGCGGCGGCGCTGGCGCTGCTGCTGGCCG
>DOUW01000488.1 GCA_003520365.1 Massilia sp. | reverse complement strand
CCATCTCGAACAGGATCTCGGCCGTGGTGACGCGCCCCGGGTCGCTGCGCACGCCGTGCACCAGCACCGGCACGCCCTCGCGCGCCAGCAGCAACGCGAGCAGCGGCGTCAGGTTGGCCAGCTTGCGCGCGCCGTTGTAGCTGGGGATCAGCACCGGCGCGAATTCGCCCGGCGGACTGGGAAGCGGCGCGAAGGAGCGCTCGGCGGCGTCCATGAAGCCGGCCAGTTCCTCGACGGATTCGCCCTTGATGCGCATGGCGAGCAGGATGGCGCCCAGCTCGAGATCGGAGACGCGGCCCTCGAGCATGGCGCCGTATAACAGGGCGGCGTCCTCGCGCGTCATGCTGCGGGCGCCCTTGACGCCGCGGCCGATCTCCTTGATGAAGCGGGCGGCAGGGAATGGTTGATGATCGGTGTGCATGGCGCTAGCTTACACCGTTGCGCCGCGGTGTCGCTCCCTCATGGCTTTTGACCTGTCCGCTGCAAATATGCATTTTTGGCGCTACACTGGCCCATCCGACTTGCCTCACGGACGCATCATGCTGATTACACCAGATATCGAAAACACCAACGTCACCTCGTTCGGGCGCATGCCGACCCCGACCGAACTGCACGCCAAGCTGCCGCTCACCGAGCGCGCTTTCACCACTGTCATGCAGAGCCGCGCCGCCCTGCGCGACATCCTCGACCGCAAGGACAAGCGCCTGTTCGTGGTCGTCGGCCCCTGCTCGATCCACGATCCGGAAGCAGGCCTGGACTATGCGCGCCGCCTGAAGAAGCTGCAGGAAGAAGTGGCGGAGACGATGCTGCTGGTGATGCGGGTGTACTTCGAAAAGCCGCGCACCACCACCGGCTGGAAGGGTTACATCAACGATCCGTTCATGGACGACTCGTTCCAGGTCGACGTCGGCATGGAACGCGCGCGCCGCTTCCTGCTCGACGTCTGCGAGCTGGGCCTGCCCACCGCGACCGAGGCGCTCGACCCGATTTCGCCGCAATACCTGGGCGATTTGATCGCCTGGACCGCCATCGGCGCGCGTACCACCGAATCGCAGACCCACCGCGAGATGTCCTCCGGCCTGTCGACCCCGGTCGGCTTCAAGAACGGCACCGACGGCGACGTCGGCATCGCGATCAACGCCGTGCTGTCCTCGGCCAATCCGCACGCCTTCCTGGGCATTAACGACAAGGGCGTCGCGGCGATCGTGCGCACCCGCGGCAACGCCTACGGCCACGTGGTGCTGCGCGGCGGCGGCGACCGTCCGAACTACGATTCGGTGTCGGTCACCATCGCCGAGCAGGCCCTGAAAAAGGCCGGGCTGCCGGCCAACCTGGTGGTGGACTGCTCGCACGCGAACAGCTACAAGAAGCCGGAGTTGCAGCCGCTGGTGATGTCGGACGTGATCCAGCAGATCCGGCACGGCAACCGCTCGCTGGTCGGCGTGATGATCGAATCGAACATCGTCGCCGGCAACCAGCCGATCCCGGCCGACCTGACGCAGCTGAAGTACGGCTGCTCGGTGACCGACGGCTGCATCGGCTGGGAGGATACGGTGGAGATGCTGCAGCGGGCGCACAAGGAGCTGCTGCAGCGTCCCTGATGGGTTCCGTAGGGTGGGCTCTCGAGCCCACGCGGTCTCATCGGTTGCGAACACGCGGCGCCTGTCGCTACCGGAGCGTGCAGGGATGATCGTTATGACACGATCAGTGCCGAACAATATCCACCGCAGATACGCGACCGGTCAGACCGCGTGGGCACAAGTGCCCACCCTACGCCCCCCTCTACAACACCGCCGCCGGTATTCCCTCGCCGGCCACAGCACCGCGCGCCCGGGTGCTTTACAATGTCGAATTCCGCTTTCCCCTTCCGTCTGTTCCCATGATTGTTCTCGGCGTCGAATCCTCCTGCGATGAAACCGGCCTGGCTCTGTACGATACCGAGCGCGGCCTGCTGTCCCATGCCCTGCATTCGCAGGTCGCCATGCACGAGGAGTACGGCGGCGTGGTGCCGGAACTGGCCTCGCGCGACCACATCCGGCGCGCCCTGCCCTTGCTCGAACAGACGCTCGACAAGGCCGGCATCGCGAAAAACGACATCGACGCCATCGCCTACACCCAGGGACCGGGTCTGGCCGGCGCGCTGCTGGTCGGCTCCTCGGTCGCCTGCAGCCTGGGCCTGGCGCTCGACAAGCCGGTGCTCGGCGTGCACCACCTCGAGGGCCACCTGCTTTCGCCGCTGCTGGCGAGCGAGCGCCCCGACTTCCCCTTCCTCGCCCTGCTGGTCTCGGGCGGGCATACCCAGCTGATGCGCGTCGACGGCGTCGGCCGCTACACCCTGCTCGGCGAGACCCTGGACGACGCCGCCGGCGAAGCCTTCGACAAGTCCGCCAAGCTGCTCGGCCTGGGCTATCCGGGCGGGCCGGCGATTTCGCGCCTGGCCGAATTCGGCGACCCGAGCGCCTACACCCTGCCGCGCCCGATGCTGCACTCGAAGGACTTCAACTTCAGCTTCTCGGGCCTGAAGACGGCGGTGCTCACCGTCGTCAAGAATCACGACGAAAAGGTCATCGCCAACATCTGCGAACAGGACAAGGCGAACATCGCGCGCGGGTTCGTCGATGCGATCGTCGACGTGCTGACCGCGAAATGCGTCAACGCGCTGCGCCACACCGGCCTGAAGCGCCTGGTGATCGCCGGCGGCGTCGGCGCCAACAAGCAGCTGCGCGCAGCGCTGGACGCGGCGGCCGCCAAGCGCAAGTTCCGCGTCTACTATCCCGAGCTGGAATTCTGCACCGACAACGGCGCCATGATCGCCTTTGCCGGCGCCATGCGCCTGGAGAGGAACCCGGCGCTGGCGACGCGCGATTACGCCTTCAACGTGCGGCCGCGCTGGCCGCTGGACGAGCTCGAAGCGGCCTGAACACGGCTGGGTGGCGGCCTGGCCGCGGCCCGATGGCGGCCCGATTGCGGCCCGATTGCGGTTGTTTGACGCCGCGCCAGCGGTGAACTTGCAACGCTGACATCGATCCTACCGTGTGACCGCGCCATGCCAAAGGATGGCAATATTTGGCGGTTCAGTTTTCGGAGGTTCTACATGCGCGTCGTCAGTTGGAACATTCATTGGGGGTGTGGGAGAGACGGGCGCATCCGTATCCACGCCATCATCGATGTGCTGCGCAAGCTCAATCCCGACGTCATCTGCCTGCAGGAAGTAGCAGCCAATCACCCCGAGCTCGAAGGCAGCGCCAGCGCCAACCAATTCAAGCAACTGTCCGGCGCCTTCGGCGGCTACCACGCGGTCGAATACGCCCCGAGCGAAATTTATCGCAACAATGTTCCCCGCCTGTTCGGCAACCTGATCCTTTCCAAATTCCGCATCACCCAGGCGCACCGCCACCTGCTGCCCTGGCCGGCCGACCCGGCGCATTCGCCGGGCATGCCTCGCGGGGCGATCGAAGTCGTGCTCGACACGCCGCGCTCCAAGTTGCGGCTGGTTACTACCCACCTGGAATACCATTCGCAGCTGCAAAGAAGCGCCCAGGTGCGCCGGCTGCGCGAACTGCATGCCCAGGCCTGCGCGCGGGCGCGCGCCTTCCAGCCGAATCCCGGCATGGATGCGCCCTACCAGCTCGGGCTGTTGCCCGACTCGGCGATTTATTGTGGAGATTTCAATTTGCAGCCGGAGTCGCCGGAATATGCCGAGCTGGTCGCGCCGGCGGCCGCGGGCGAGCTGGCGCTGGTCGACGCCTGGCGCGTACGCCACCCGGACCACGCGCGTGCGCCGACGGCCGGGCTGCATGGCTTTGCTTGGCCCGAGAAGCCGGATTGCTACGATTATTTCTTCGTGACGGAAGACCTGGCGCCGCGCATCGCGGAGATCGAGGTGCAGTCGGAAACCTCGGCGTCGGATCACCAGCCGATCGTGCTGGATCTGGTTTGAGGTTCGTGGCCGATCTGTTGAAGCGCTAGCGGTTTGCCGGCCTTGCGGCCGAGCGCCGCGCTGGCGTCATGCTGGCGTTCGCGTGGGCACGAGTGCCCACCCTACGGTTTCCGCCGCGTGTGGTGAACAACGATGGCTGTTCCTTGAGTTAGCTGGGATCGTTGGGTGGGCACCCGTGCCCACGCGGAACGCCGCGTCGAGTTTGCGGACTGACTGCCGCGGAGTCGGCGCAGAAGCGCCGTCTCCACACATCACCCCAGCTGCGCCTCGCCCTGCGCCGCGATCTCGCGCAGCGCGCGCTCGAACACTTCCGGCGGCTGGCCGCCCGAGATCAGGTGGCGCTGGTTGATGACGATGGCCGGCACCGAGCGGATGCCGGCGCGCTGGAAGAAGTATTCGGCTTCGCGCACTTCGTCGGCGAATTCGCCCGATTCCAGGACGCGCCTGGCCTCGGTGGTGTCCAGCCCGACCTGCCCCGCCACGCGTACCAGCAGCTCGCGCGAGCTGGGGTCTTCGCAGTGGGTGAAATAGGCCTCGAACAGCGCCAGCTTGAGCGCGTGCTGGCGGCCCTGGGACTCGGCCCAGTGCAGCAGGCGGTGGGCGTCGAAGGTGTTGTAGATGCGGCCGCGGCGCGCCATGTCGAAGGTGAAGCCGACCGCTTCGCCGCGCTGGCGGATGGTTTCGCGCGACTGGACCTGCTGCTCGAGCGTGGCGCCGTACTTCTCGGTGATGTGCTCGACGATGTCCTGGCCCTCCGGCCCCATGTCCTGGTTCAGCTCGAATGGCTGGAAGTGCAGGTCGACGGTGACCTCGGGCGCGACGCGCGCGATCGCCTGCTCCAGCGACTTGAGGCCGATCGCGCACCACGGGCACGATACGTCCGACACGAAATCTATCCTCAATTGCTTGCTCACGCTACACCGCCTTCCTGAAATGAATACCGGCGCACAACGCGCCGGTCTCCGCCCCATATGGGCCTGCTTGCCGCGGTATCAAGTTACTTTTTCTTGGCGCCCGCCGCCTTGCTGCCGATGCGCGACTCCTTGCCGGCGATCAGGTTGCCGATGTTCTTCGCGTGACGGAAGATCAGCAGCGCGCTCATCGCGGCCACGGCGAACAGGATCTCGTTCACGCCGAACAGCAGGCCGTAATAGAAAGGCGCGAAGAGCGAGGCGATCAGCGCCGCCAGCGAGGAATAGCGGAAGGCGTAGGCCACGACCAGCCAGGTGACCAGGGTCGCCAGGCCGAGCCAGACGTTCAGGCCGAGCAGCACGCCGAGCGCGGTCGCCACGCCCTTGCCGCCGACGAAGCGGAAGAACACCGGCCACAGGTGGCCCAGGAACACCGCGATCGCCACCAGCGCGACGCCGCCGCGCTCGATGCCGACTTGCTCGCCGAACTGCACCGCCAGCCACACGGCCAGCCAGCCCTTGGCGGCGTCGCCGACCAGGGTGGCGATCGCCGCTTTCTTGCTGCCGCTGCGCAGCACGTTGGTGGCGCCCGGGTTCTTCGACCCGTAGGTGCGCGGGTCGGACAGGCCGAACAGGCGGCTCATCACGACGGCAAAGGAAACGGAGCCGAGCAGATAGGCGGCAACGACGGCGATCAAGGTATTCATGTTATCTCTCTATTATTTCCCGTATGGAACGGGCTCGTGAATATACACCAGCCCGCAGCGCCGCGATAGTCAGTCGGCCAGCGCACACTGCACCGGTTTCGCGCCCAGCACGTCGACCAGCACGTCCGGCGCCATGCCGACCAGGTAGCCGCGCCGCCCGCCGTTGATGTAGATTTTCCCCAGCGCGAGGATGCTTTCCTCGACGTAGACCGGCATCGCCTTGCGCGTGCCGAAGGGCGAGGTGCCGCCCACCAGGTAGCCCGAGTGGCGCTGGGCCACCTCCGGCTTGCACGGCTCGACCGATTTGCAGCCGATGGCGCGCGCCAGGTTCTTGGTCGAGACCTTGCAGTCGCCGTGCATGAGCACGATCAGGGGGCGCGCCGCCTCGTCCTGCATCACCAGGGTCTTGACGACGTCGTGTTCGGGCACGCCCAGTGCGCGCGAGGACACGGCCGTGCCGCCATGCTCCTCGTAGGCGTAGGGATGCTCGGAAAAAGGCACTGCATGCTTGCGCAGGAACCCGGTCGCGGGTGTTTCTGAAACGTGCTCTTTCTTGGCCATGCGTGATACGCTAAACACTGGAATAAAGGGGTTTCTATTATGCAGCAAGAAATACGTTTTGCGACCTTCAACGTCTGCAACCTGGCGCCGCCAGGTGTGAAACTCTACGACAACTTGCTGCCCACGACACACGAGGAATACGAGGCCAAGCTGAACTGGACGGCGCGCCAGATCGACCTGCTCGATGCCGACGTGATCGGCTTCCAGGAAATCTTTTCCCAAGCCACGCTGCGCGAAGTGCTGGCGCGTACCCGGCGCTACCGCGAAGCCTTCCACGCCGGTTTCGACCCCGACCCGGCCGCGATGCGCCTGACCCCGAGCGTTGCCCTGGTCTCGCGCCTGCCGCTGGTCTCGCCTGCTCCCCTGGCCGGATTCCCGCGCGGGATCGAGCTGCCGCCGGGCAGCCGCGACGCGGCCCC
>DOUW01000399.1 GCA_003520365.1 Massilia sp. | reverse complement strand
GCCCGATTGCGGGCAATCCGACGCCCGCGCCGACGCCGACGCCGACGCCCGTGCCGACGCCAACGCCGACGCCGACCGATCCGAACAAGCAGCCGGATCCGGACCTGGCCACGCTCGGCGATCCCTTCGTTTACCTGAACCGCTGCGAGACGCCGCGCACCGGCATCGATCCGTACACCGGCCAGGCTTATCCGGACAAGCAGGGCACCCTGCGCGACGAGCTGACCTTCCTGCGCGCCTGGTCGCACATGTACTACCTGTGGTATGACGAGATCCCGACCGACTTCAAGATGGCCGACTTCACCGATCCGGTGGCCTACTTCGACAAGCTCAAGACGCCGCAGGAAATCGCGCCGGGCATGCCGAAGGACCGCTTCCACTTCACCTACGATTCGGCCGAGTGGGACAAGCTGAGCACCGAAGGCATCGAGATGGGTTACGGCGTCACCTGGTCGAGCAGCGGCCCGACCGCGCCGCGCGACTGGCGCGCGACGACCGTCGAACCGGGTTCCCCGGCCGCGCTGCAAGGCCTGCGCCGCGGCGACCGCCTGACCATGGTCGATGGCGTCGACTTCGTGAACGCCACCGACGAAGCCTCGGTCGCCAAGATCAATGCCGGCCTGTTCCCGGCCAACGCGGGCGAGCAGCACAGCTTCACCGTCACCCGCGCCGGCATCTCGGTCCCCGTGACGCTGACCGCGCAGGACGTGAAGGCCACCCCGGTCAAGAACGTGAAGACCTTCGACATCGCCGGTGGCCGCCGCGTCGGTTACCTGACCTTCGACAACCACACCGCGGTTGCCGAGCGCCAGCTGATCGATGCCTTCAGCACGCTGAAGAGCCAGAACGTCAACGACCTGGTGATCGACATGCGTTACAACGGCGGCGGCCTGCTGTACATGGCGGCCGAGCTGGCCTACATGGTGGCGGGTCCGAATTCGACCGGCAAGGTCTTCGAGCGCCTGCAGTACAACAACAAGGTCATTCCGGACGCAGCGGACACGGTCCTGTTCAAGTCGACCGCGGAAGGCTTCGAGGCGCCGAACAAGGTTGCCCGCGGCACCGCATTGCCGACCCTGAGCCTGCCGCGCGTAACGATCCTGACCACCGACGGCACCTGCTCGGCGAGCGAAGCGGTGATCAACGCGCTGCGCGGCGTCGACGTCCAGGTCGACATCGTCGGTAGCCAGACCTGCGGCAAGCCGTATGGCTTCACTCCGGTGCCGAACTGCGGTACGACCTACTTCTCGATCGAGTTCAAGGGCGTGAACGCGAAGGGCGTCGGCGACTACGCACAAGGCTTCGCGCCGACCTGCGCCGTGGCCGATGACCTGACCCGCGAGCTGGGCGACCGCAACGAAGCCCTGCTGGCCACCGCGCTGAAGCACCGCGAAACCGGCGCCTGCCCGGTCCAGCCTTCGGCAGTCGCGATGTCGCTGGCGCAGCCGCGGACCCTGGTGCGCAAGCACGTGTCGGAACTGAAGATCTACTCCCGTCCGCGCTGATCGCCGGCTGGTCGATAGATAGCAGGAGCGCCACCTTCGGGTGGCGCTTTTTTTGTTGGTCTGCCGCCGCGCAAACCCGACTATAATTTTCCGCTTTGCCTCTTTCCCAACTGCCGGAGCTTCATCGATGATTCGTTCTGCGTTACTGCTTGCGCTGCTTGCCGCCGCCCCCCTGTCCCATGCCGCGCCCGATTTGACCACCGTGTCCGAGCGTTCGGGCTTCCAGGCCACCGGCCGCTACGACGAAGTCATCAAGCTGTGCGGCGAATTCCAGAAGGCCTATCCGAAAGACGTGAAATGCATCGAGTTCGGCCGCACGCCGGAAGACCGTCCGATGCTGGCGCTGGTCGTCACCAAAACGGGCGCCTTTACGCCGCAGGCGGCGGCGAAGAAGGGCCTGCCGGTCACGCTGATCCAGGGCGGCATCCACGCCGGCGAGATCGACGGCAAGGACGCCGGCTTCCTGGCCCTGCGCGAGATGCTGGCGGGCCGCCTGGCGCCCGGCGCGCTGGACAGGCAGGTGCTGTTGTTCGTCCCGGTCTTCAACGTCGACGGCCACGAGCGCTTCCAGAAGTGGAACCGCCCGAACCAGCGCGGCCCGGTCGAGATGGGCTGGCGCACCACCGCCCAGAACTTCAACCTGAACCGCGACTACGTGAAGGCCGACGCGCCCGAGATGCAGGCCATGCTCACGCTGGTGAACGCCTGGGACCCGCTGACCTACGTCGACCTGCACGTGACCGACGGCGCCAAGTTCCAGCACGACGTCTCGATCCAGGTCGAGCCGGTGTATTCGGCCGACCCGGACTTCCGCAAGGCCGGCCTGGCGCTGCGCGACAACGTGATCGCCGACCTTGCCAAACAGGGCTCGAGCCCGCAGTCCTACTACATGTCGTTCGCCAAGACCGACGACCCGATGTCGGGCTTTGTCGACGGCGTATCGGACCCGCGCTTCTCGACCGGCTACTTCCCGCTGCGTAACCGCATGGCGATGCTGGTCGAGACCCACTCGTGGAAGGATTACCCGACCCGCGTGCGCATCACCCACAACAGCTTCGTCTCGGTGCTCGAGCAGGTGGCGAAACACGGCAAGGCCTGGCAGCAGGCCGCCGCCGCGGCCGACGCGCGCGCCGCGAAGCTTGCGGGCACGCCGGTGGCGCTGACCTATAGAACCACCGACAAATCGAAGATGGTCGACTTCAACGGTTACGCATACACGCGCACCCCGTCGGATGTCTCGGGCATCCTGATGACGCGCTACGACGAGACCAAGCCCCAGGTATGGCGCGTGCCGCTGCGCGACGAAGTCGTGGCCGACCTGGAGGTGGCGGCGCCGCGCGCCGGCTACATCGTCCCGGCCGCGCATGCGGCGATGGTGGCCGCCAAGCTGACCCAGCACGGCATCGCTTTCCGCAAGCTGGACAAGGCGATCGACCGTGTCGAGACCGAGACCTTCCGCGCCGACAAGGTCACCTTCGGCGCCAAGTCCCTCGAATCCCACCAGCGCCTGACGCTCGAGGGCAGCTGGAAGAGCGAGCCGCGCAGCGTCGGCCGCGGCGCCCTGTTCGTGCCGATCGCCCAGCCCAAGGCACGCCTGGTGATGGCGATCCTGGAACCGCAGGCGCCGGACTCGCTGCTGGCCTGGGGCATGTTCAACAATGCCTTCGAAGCCAAGGAATACATGGAGGAATACGTCGCCGAGGACGTGGCGCGCGAGCAGATGGCGGCCGACCCGGCGATCGCCGCCGAATTCCAGCGCCGCATCGACACCGACCCGGCCTTCGCCAGGAGCGCCCATGCCCGCCTGGAATTCTTCGCGCGCCGTCACGCATCCTGGGACGAGCGCCTGAACCTGTATCCGGTGCTGCGCACGAACGTGGCGCCGTAAAAACAAGAACGGCCGGGAATCCCCGGCCGTTGTTTTTGTAGGGTGGGGTAATTGAGGCCAATGGCCTCAATTACGTGCCCACGCGGTCTGGCACGGTTGAACCATCGAAACGCTTGATTCAGTTTTTCGTAGGGTGGGTTCTCGAACCCACGCGGTTGACTGCGTGAGCAGTCGAACCATCCGTTTCGATTCATCATCCGTTCCAAACCGGTGGGTTCGAGAACCCACCCTACGGCGCTGCGCGAACGGGCGACATCATCCGTTCCAAACCGGTGGGTTCGAGAACCCACCCTACGGCGCCGCGCCGGTCTCCGGCAGCGACGTGAACACCACCGTCATCATGCCCCCATCCGCCCCCGGAATCAGCTGGTACACCCGATCGAACTCGTTATCGGTAATCTCGGCCCCCGCCTGTCCTCCGAACAGCCGCACCAGTTCCGGCAGCGTGTTCGAATGCCCGACCACCAGCACCGGCCCGGATAGACCCTTCACCTTCGCCACCAGCGCCTGCGGCGTGCGCGGATCGTAGAGTTCGACCTGCAGCCCGTTGCGGTCGGCCAGCGGCTGCGCGGTCTGCCTGGTGCGCACGGTCGGGGTGGCGAAGACGTGGCGGATGCCGGCCTTGCCCAGCATCGTGGCGATGTTGCGGGCGCGCTGCAGGCCCTCCGCGCTCAAGGCAGGGTCCTTGCCCACCGTTTCCTTCTCGCCGTGGCGCACGAGGTAGACCATGGCGGGATCGGCGAGGGCGGCGCAGGGCGTGAGCATAGCGAGGACGAGGGCAAAGGCGGCGGACAGGCGTGGCAGCAGGGGCATCGTGGTCTTTCGTCAGGTAGCGGCGGATGGCCCGGCGGGCCCGAATGCAAAAGTATCACAATGTTAAGGCTTGACGTAAACTACAGGTTACCAGCCATCGCAAGGAAGCTCCGTGACCGCTCATCTACCTGCCAGCGCGCCGACGATCGTCCTCCACACCGGGCGCACATGCGGCCTGAAACTATGCGCCAGCGCGTTCGCCGCCATGAATAAATCAGTGCTTCCCTAGGGGCAGGGGATGGACAATCATGCGAAAGCCGCGCCGGCCACCCTGCCGGGCCTGCGATCCCTGGCCGAGCGGCGCCCGTTTCTCACCGCATTCGCCCTGTCGCTCGGCGCCGCCATCTCGCTGGGGCTGACGCGCTTCTCGTATGCGCTGCTGCTGCCGCCCATGCGCGCCGACCTGGACTGGTCCTACTTCCTGTCCGGCGCGATGAACACCGGGAATGCCCTGGGCTATTTTATTGGCGCCCTGATGACGCCCGCCCTGATGCGCCGCTTCGGCGCCCATGCCGCCCTGGTCGGCGGGGCGGTGCTGGCCGGCCTGTTCATGATGCTGTCCGGTTTCGTGATCGATGCCGACCTGCTGATCGGCCAGCGCGTGCTGGCCGGCATCGCGAGCGCCTTCATCTTCATTTCGGGCGGCCTGCTGGCGGCGCGCCTGGGCCTGCTGCACCCGGAGCGTTCGGGCCTGCTGCTCGGGATGTATTACGGCGGCACGGGCCTGGGGATCGCCGCCTCCGCCGTGCTGGTGCCGCTAGTCCTCGACGCCGCTGCCGCCTACGGCGCGGCGCACGGCTGGCAATGGGCCTGGATCGCGCTCGGGACGC
>DOUW01000491.1 GCA_003520365.1 Massilia sp. | reverse complement strand
CCCACGATGGCATCGGCGATGTCCTGCATCGCGGCGGCGCCGCCCGTGGCTGCCTTGTCGGCGCGCGCCAGGATGCCGGCGCGTCCCGCATCCGGTGGGCACACGAGCGGGCCGAACAGCGCGAGGCCAGCGACCAGCGCCGGGCGCTGCGTCGCGATGTGCTGGCAGACGATCGTGCCCATCGAGTGGCCCAGGAAGGTGGCCCTGGTAATGTCGAGCTCGCGGCACACGGCCTGGACCGCGTCGGCCATGCTGGCGATGTTGAGTTCGCCGGGATCGGCTGAGGAGCGGGCCGGCGAGCGGCCGCTGCCCGGCAGGTCGATGCGCACGATGCGGTGGCCTTGCAGCGCGGCCATCACCGGGGTCCAGGTATTGCTCGAGCCGCCCAGGCCGTGGACGCACACGATGGCGGCGCCTTCGCCTTCGACTTCAACGGTCAGTCCTGCAACGATGTGGGTCGTCATGTCATTTTTCCTTTTAAACGAATTGGTTTTCGATGGCACCGATGCCGTCGATCTCGACCCGCACCACGTCGCCAGCGGCCAGGAAGCGCGGCGGCTTCATGCCCAGCCCGACGCCCGCAGGGGTGCCGGTGGCGATGACGTCACCCGGGTACAAGGTGATGCCGCGCGAAATCGTCTCGATCAGGGTCGGGATGTCGAAGATCAGGTTTTCGGTCGGTCCATCCTGGCGCAGCTCGCCGTTGACCCAGCAACGCACGCGGGTCCGGGTGCCGTCGAGCTGGTCGGCAGTGACGATCCACGGCCCCATCGGGCAGAACGTGTCGAACGACTTGCCCATGTCCCACTGCTGGTGGCGCATCTGGACGTCGCGCGCGGTGACGTCGTTGACCACCGTGTAGCCGAACACGTGCCCCATGGCGTCGGCGCGGGCGATGTTCTTGCCGCCTTTGCCGATGACGACCGCCAGTTCGGCCTCGTAATCGATTTGCCCGGAGATCGCGGCGCCCGGCAGCATGACCTTGTCGAACGGGCCGACGACGCATTCGGGCACCTTGGTAAACACGATCGGCCAGGCGTCGGGATTGGCGTCGTTGTCCTTGAATACCGAGGTTTGCAGTTCCTTGGCATGGGCGTGATAGTTGCGGCCCACGCACCAGACGTTGCGGCGTGGTACCGGGATCGGCGCCAGCAGCTGGACCGAGGCGAGCGCCACTGCCGGCCCGGCGGTTGCGGGAAGCGGGCCGCCGTCGGCGAGCAGCTTGATGATCGCCAGGGCGCCTTCGGTCGCCGCGTTCCCGGGAAGCTCGAATGGCGTGACCTGCTCTCGGTCGTCGGAAACAAGTCCGACGAAACGGCGTCCATCGAGTTGATATGTTGCGATTTGCATGTATTCCTCCAGGTATCCGGCCGGGACCGATTGACGTTCGGACCGCTGACCGTGGGAGGAGTCTAGGAACAAAGGGGCACATGCGCTTATCAACCCATGGCTGGGCTTATCGGCGGGTCCAACTGCTTATCAATGCGTCTGATATCATTTTGAATGACGGATATCGCCTCGCTGCCCGGACTACAATTTACATATAAATATGACCGGCAATGCCGGCAAGGGAGACAAGATGGCAGAGTCGTATGCGTTCTACGAAGGAACGTTTGGACAGGCGATCGTGCTGGAAACGTGTACCGACCTGGTCGCGCACGCGCACTCCGAGTCGCAGATCGTGTTCTGGCTGGGCGGTGCGCGGGCCCAGGCCAACGTTGGCCCCGAGGTGGTCGGGTACGACGAAAACGTGGGCCTCGCGACCAATGCGTATCAGTCGCACGACATGACGCGGCTGGATGGAACGGGACCGGCGGTGTTCCTGGTGTTTATGATTTCGCGAAAGTGGCTGAATGAACTGCGGCAGGCGACCGGCCGTCCCTTCGTTTTTCCGTCATCGCGCATTCCGATCGATGCCGACTTGCGCCAGGCCTGCTGGCGGGTGCTGGACCTGATCCTGTCGGCGCGCGAACCCGGGGACGGGTTGAATGGCCTGGTCGAGCAGTTGATCAGCGCCACCATCGATGCCACCACGCGCGGACCCGTGGTCGATCCCAGGCGCTTGCTCCCGCCCTTGCTCGACCACCGCCTGCGTAGCGCGATCACGCTGATGCGCAAGCATGTCCACGATAAGATCGGACTCGATGCGATCGCGCACCAGGTCGGTCTGTCGCGCGCGCATTTCTTTACGCTGTTCCGCGATCAGCTCAACACGAGTCCGCAGGTTTTCTGGAGCGCCGTTCGGGTGGAAGAGGCAATGCGCCGGCTGATCGTCCAGGGCGGATCGTTGACATCGGTCGCACTCGACCTTGGATTTTCCGCGCCCAGCAATTTCTCCCGTTTCTTCAAGGAGCACACCGGCGTGTCGCCCTCCACCTTCCGGCGTGCCGCGGTGGGGGCGATACCGGCGACAGTGACGGGCCTGGCAGCTTAAAACCCTTACGCCAGCGCCAGATCCCCCGGCGGTAAGCGAAGTATCGAGATCCGTCGAGCTTGGTCGACGGTGACGACTGATTGACGGTTTGCGCCAAGCTGCGAGGCATTGCGCAGGATGCTCGAAGAAAGCCCGGAAATGGGCCGGACATGAGAATTTCCAGTTCCGGAAACAAAAACGCCAACCTGCATGGGTTGGCGTTTCGTGAGGCATGTTCTTGGTGGCCCGGGGCGGAATCGAACCACCGACACAAGGATTTTCAATCTTCTGGCCGCCGGCTGAGCCTCGACTTCAATGATGGGGCCGTCGTATGCCAGTTTCCGTTAGCTGGCGCACTGCGCCAATGAGGTTCGCGCCGCACAGTAGTCCTCCTGGTTTGCGGCGCTTGACCGCAACCGACAACTTTTTGCGAGGAAAGGATTCTCATGAAAGCACTTGTCTATAACGGCCCCTGCGATGTCCAGATCAAGGAGGTTCCGGATGCAAGAATCGAAAAGCCGACCGACGTCCTGGTGCGCATTACCACCACCAATATCTGCGGCTCCGACCTGCACATGTACGAAGGCCGCACCAGTATGGAGAGCGGCCGCATCCTTGGTCACGAGAACATGGGCGAGGTGATCGAAGTAGGCAAGGCGGTCGACCGGGTGAAGGTCGGTGACATGGTATGCCTGCCATTCAATATCGGCTGCGGCTTTTGCGAGAACTGCGAGCGCGGCCTGTCCGGCTTTTGCCTGACGGCCAATCCGGGCACCGCCGGTGCCGCCTATGGCTTTGCCGGCATGGGACCGTACAGCGGTGGCCAGGCGGAATTGCTGCGCGTCCCCTACGGTGACTACAACAGCCTGGTATTGCCGGACGATGCGCGGGAGAAGGAAAATGATTATGTCATGCTGTCCGACATTTTCCCGACCGGTTATCACGCCACCGAGCTGGCCGGCATGCGGCCCGGCGACTCGGTCGTGGTGTATGGCGCCGGCCCGGTCGGCCTGATGGCGGTGATGTCGGCCTACCTGAAGGGCGCGAGCCGCGTGTTCGTGGTCGATACCCACAAGGACCGCCTGAAGCTGGCCGAAAACATGGGCGCGATCGCGATCGACGATACCGAGCAGGGCGGCGTGCAGCAAATTCTCGACCTCACCGATGGCAAGGGCGCCGATTGTGGCTGTGAATGTGTCGGTTACCAGTGCTGCGACAGGCACGGCAAGGAAGTACCGAACCTCACCATGAACAATCTGGTGCAGTCGGTCAAGGCGACCGGCGGCATCGGTGTGGTAGGCGTCTTCCTGCCCGAGGATCCGGGCGCCAAGGACGAGCTTGCCAAGGAAGGCAAGCTGGCCTTCGACTTCGGCCAGCTCTGGTTCAAGGGGCAACGCATCGCCACTGGCCAAGCCAACGTCAAGGCCTACAATCGCCACCTTGCCAAGCTGATTCAGGCAGGGCGCGCCAAACCGTCGAAGATCATTTCACACGAACTCGCGCTGGATGAAGCGCCCAAGGGCTATGAAGAGTTCGACAAACGGGCGGAAGGTTGGACCAAGGTGGTGCTCAAGCCCGGCAAATAAAGCGCTCTCCGGACGCTGAAACGACAACGCCGACCTGCGAAGGTCGGCGTTTTTGTTTGCACTTCTATTTCTGAATTCTTGGTGGCCCGGGGCGGAATCGAACCACCGACACAAGGATTTTCAATCCTCTGCTCTACCAACTGAGCTACCAGGCCAAGAGAGGCATGATTATAGCCAGCGCTTTCCGGCTCTGCAAGTCCCACCTGCAACTTTCTTTCGGCGCCGGATGTCGGCACCGTACGCCGCATCCCAGGTACGACGGTGACATGCCGCTATAATGGTTGACATGACGACACCTCATTTCTCCTCCGCACAGTCCCGCAGCCATGGCGCCCGCGGCGACGATTGCCGCAGCGATGTCTGCATCGTCGGCAACGGCGCCATCGCCAAGACCGCGGCCCTCGGCTTCGCCCAGGCCGGCCACAGCGTCACCCTGCTGGTGCCGGCGGCGCGCTCCGGGGGAGAGGAGCTGCAGGCCGCCATTTCGACGGCCGAGCGCCCCTGGGACGTGCGTGTCTACGCCCTGAACCACACCGCGCACAAGCTGCTGTCCTCGCTGAAGGTCTGGGGCGCGCTCGACATGGCGCGCGTGGCGCCGGTCGATGCGATGGCGGTCAATGGCGACGGCGAGAACGGCGGCGCGCTCGGCTTCGACGCCTTCGGCGCCCATGCCGGCACGCTGGCCTGGATCGTCGAGGACAGCAACCTGAACAACGCGCTCGACGCCGCCCTGAAATTCGCGCACAACGTGAACATCGTCAGCGGCTGCGCCTGCCGCCTGACCTGCGGCCCCGAGGGCGCGCAAGTGGAGCTGGAAGACGGCCGCAAGCTCGACGCCAAGCTGGTGGTCGGCGCGGACGGGCGCGATTCCTGGGTGCGCGGGCAGTGCGACATCGGCGTCGACTACCGCTCCTACCACCAGCGCGCGGTCGTCACCAATTTTGCCTGCGAAAAGCCGCACCACGGCGTGGCCCACCAGTGGTTCACCTGCGCCGACGGCATCATCGCGCTGCTGCCGCTGCCGGGCAACCGCGTCTCGCTGGTCTGGTCGGCGCCGGAAACCCTGGCCGCGACCCTGATGGACGAGTCGCTCGGCGAGCTGGCGATCCGCCTCGGCGAATACGCCGACGAGCCGCTCGGCGCGCTGAAACCGCTGCAGCCGGAATCCGTGAAAGCCGTGCCGCTGGCGCGGGAGCGTCCGCGCGGAGTG
>DOUW01000084.1 GCA_003520365.1 Massilia sp. | reverse complement strand
GAACGCGGCAGGGAGCGCCTGCGGCACGAGGAAAGCGCCGACCCGCATGCTGCGGCGCGCGAACTCGACGCGGTGGCGGCCGAACTCGAGACTGTTTCGGCGGAGCGCAAGACGGCGCACGAGCAGGCCGCCGCGCTGCGCCTGCAGGTGGCCCAGGACGACGAGCGCCGCATCAAGGCCCAGGCCATGCTGGCCGAGATCGAGCGCCAGCAGGCGATCGAGGCGCGCTGGGGCAAGTTGGCCGAGCTGATCGGCTCGGCCGACGGCAAGAAGTTCCGCAACTACGCCCAGCAGTTCACGCTGGAAGTCCTGCTCGGCTACGCCAACAGCCATTTGTCCCATCTCGCGAAGCGCTACCGCCTGGAGCGGGTCGACAATGCCGGCGCGCCGTCGCTGGCCCTGCTGGTGCGCGACCACGACATGGGCGGCGAGATCCGTTCGGTCAATTCCCTCTCCGGCGGCGAATCCTTCCTGGTCTCGCTGGCCCTGGCCCTGGGCCTGGCCTCGCTGTCCTCGAACCGGGTGCGGGTCGAGTCGCTGTTCATTGACGAAGGCTTCGGCTCGCTCGACAGCGCGACCCTGGGCGTGGCGATGGACGCGCTCGATGCCCTGCAGTCGATGGGCCGCAAGGTCGGCGTCATCTCGCACGTGCACGAGATGACGGAACGGATCGCGGCCAAGATCCAGGTGCGGCCGAACGGCGGCGGAAGCAGCGCGATCAGCGTGGGGGTGTAAGGGAGGGCGCGCGCCCGGGAACGATGCTTACTGCGGCGGCTGTCCGTTCGATGCCATCAAGCCGGCGTCCACCGGCAGGTTCACGCCCGTGACCAGGCGCGCATCCTCGCTGGCCAGGAAGGCGATCGCCGCGGCGACGCCGGCCGCGTCTTCGGGCGCGCCGAGCGGCATGCGTTCCCTGAACTTGGCAACCAACTCGGGATCGCTCACCATGTCCTGGGTCATGCCGGTGTCCGTGAAGCTCGGATTGACCGCGTTCACCCGCACGCCGTCCTTGCCCGCATCCATCGCCATCGCGCGCACCATGTTGCTGACGGCGCCCTTCGAGGTGTTATAGGCGAACAGGTTCCAGTCCCCGCCCAGGCCCGAGACCGAAGAAGTCATGACAATCGAACCGCGCGTCTTCACCAGTTCCGGCATCGCCGCCTTGGCCATGTGAAAGTAGCCGGCCACATTTACCGCCATCACGCGCGCGAAGTCTTCCTCGCTGGTCTGCATGATGTCGCCCTCGGTCGCCATGCCGGCGTTGTTGACCAGGATATGCAGGCCGCCGAAGTGCTCGACGGCCGCCTTGACGGCGGCAACGGCGGTGTCCTTGTCGGCGGTATCGCCGACCTGCACCAGCACCCGGTCCTGCGGCAGCTCCCTGCTAGCTTCCCTGAGGCTGGCTTCGTCGATGTCGAGCATCACGACGCGCGCGCCTTCGTCCAGGAAGCGGCGCGCGGCGGCCAGGCCGATGCCGGAAGCGGCGCCGGTGACGAGGACGGTCTTGTCTTTGAAACGGTTCATGCTTTCTCCTGATAGCCGCGCCGCTTCCCGCCCGCGCATCGCGTGCGGGAGACGGCATGGTGTCGATTCGCTCGTGACAGTCTGGCAACGACGATAGCACAGCCCTGCAAACGCGGTTTTCCGGTTCGGGAGCAGTAACAGATGCCCGGTCGCTTGGAATCGACTGCATCGGGAAGTTTCCGGTTTATCATGCTACTTCCGGTTTGTCTTGCTCGGGTGCGTGGCGATGGCAAAGAACATTGAATATCCTGGCGCGCAGGGCGCGCGCCGCTTGCTCCAGAACGGTTTATTGGCCATGTCGCTGCTGGCGGGCGTCTCGCCGGCACGCGCCACCCCGGCGCCGCCGCCGCTGGCGCCGCTGCTGCGCCAGGCCGACATGACGGTCACGGTGCGCCTGATCGAGGCGAAAAATGGTGTGATCAGCAAGTTCAGCACGCTGTGCAAGGTCGGCGGCAAGATTCCCGTGTATGCCGATAACGGCCCACCCGCTTCGTTCAACCCCGCGAAGATCGAGGGTTGCAGCATGCCCAGGAAGGGAGGGAACCTGGAGGTGTCGGTGTGGGGTGCGAAGGCCGTGTCGGAAGCACGCGGCGCCTATGCGACCGCCGGCGTCAAGGTCATCCCGCCCGGCGCCGCCCCAGCCTGCGCCCACCACCTGTGCGGTCCACAACCGCTCGCGGACTCCAGGGCCGAGATCCGGGTGAGCGGTACGCCAGAGCGGATGCAATTCAGCTTGCATCCGAACCCTGCGTCGGTGCTGAAAGCCACGCCAAGCGTCTGGTTGGAGGCCGAGGTGGAGATCGTCGACTGATCCGACAGGGCCGTGCTGCCCGTCGTGAGTGTCCGGTCCGCCCGATGCCCGCCATCCTTGTACAATGCGCGCTTTGCATTCAATACGCTCGGACACCCATGAAACCCGCCCGCACTCTTACCTTCAAATGCGCCAAGTGCGCCAAGCCCGTCACCGTCTACCTGCAGAAGGTCTCGGCCTGCTCGCACATCCAGCCTTACCAGGGCATCTGCGGCTGCGGCGAAGTCAAGCTGCACGCGGCCGGCAACGCGGACGCCGTGAAGTCCTTCCTCGCATCGAACGGCACCGACTGGCACCACCATCACTGATCACCAGATGACGCGCATAGAATGGACCGAAGGCGGCGAGCAGCGCTCGGCGCTGTGGCGCTCGGAGAGCGGCTGGCCGGCGCCGAAGAAAGTCGTGATCGCCGACGACACCATGGCCGCCGACACCGCTTACCGCCTGGCGCTGGACGGCACCGCCCTGCTCTGGCGCGGCGACTTCCAGAACGCGCGCCAGCTGGTGCAGGCGCTGGCGCGCCGCATCGATCACAAGGGCTCGCGCGCCAAGCGTGCCAAGGCAGGCAAGGCCCCGGCCACGCCGACCGAGCAGTT
>DOUW01000088.1 GCA_003520365.1 Massilia sp. | reverse complement strand
CTTGAAGTGGTCGAGGTCGATGAACAGGAGGGCGCCGCCCTCGGCGCCGGCCCGGGCCTGCGCCAGTTGCGTCTCGAGGCGGTCCAGCAGCAGGCGGCGGTTCGGCAGGCCGGTGAGCACGTCGTAGAAGGCCAGGCGGTGGATGGCGCTGGCGGCCTTTTTGCGCTCGCCGATGTCGCGCCCGACCACCACCCAGTGCGTGTGCACGCCCTGCTCGTCCAGGAAGGGGCTGATCTCGAGTTCGATCCAGGACGGCTTGCCCGATTTCGCATACACCTGCAGTTCGGCCGACACGCCCTGGCGTCCTTCCATGGCGGCGGCGATGCGCGCGAGTTCCGCCTGGTCGGTGCCGGGACCGGCGAACATGAGCATGCTGCGCCCGATCAGCTGCTCGCGCGGGTAACCGGTATGGCGGACAAAGGCGTCGTTGGCGAAGATGATCGGCTGCGGCTCGGCCGGGCCGGGCGAGGCGCGCGCAATGATCACCTTGTCGTTGAGCTGGGCAACGGCGGCGGCGACCAGGCGCAGTTCCGCGTTCGCAGCCCGCAGCGCATGCTGGCCTTCCTCGAGCGAATCGGCAAAGCGGCGCAGCTCGCTCAGCGATCTGGCGAGCCGCTGCAGCAGGGTGGCGCAGGACATCGTGATGAGCGAGCCGACGAACAGGAAGTTCAGGGCGACCAGCAGGGCCGACAGCGGGTCGTTGGCCGGCAGGCCGGCGACGTCCGCTTTCACGATGCCGGCCAGGCCGAGCCCGGCGACGATGAGGGCGCTAAGGGCCAGCGCCGCCATGGCCGGGCGCATCCCCAGCAGGACCGCGGCGAACACCGGCGGCGCGATCAGGTAGAGCTGGGCAACCTGGCCGATATTCACCATCATGCCGGTCGCGACGAAGAACACGATCGCCATGAAGTTCAGCACCCGCGTTCTGTACGGCAGGCTGCGGCGGCGCCAGACGGTGGCCAGCCAGGCGATCGCCGTCAGGTCGATGGCGATCAGCGCCCACAGGCCTTCGCGCGCGGCGATGACGATGCTGGGCACGGCCGTGGCGATGCCCAGCACCAGCACGATCGTCAGCAGGCGCGAAAAGATGTGAGTGCGCCAGTGCGCGATGTCGGTCAGGGGAGCCACGGGTTGCCTTCGGTATGCAAGAAGTGCCTCTTGACAAAAGGCAAAAATTTTTTCTATGGCGAAATAGTTTAGCCCGGCTTGCGGTGCCTGTCAGTTATTGTGCATAAGGGTGTTGCGAAACTGACGCGCCGTGTGTCGGGCGTCGTGCGCGATGTAACGGTCGGCGGGGCTGGCGGCGAGGAGAGGGCTGGGGTTTGCTATGCTTATACATTCGATACCGGCCAGGCCGGGAGTTAATGGATGGAGCGCCACACATGGCATCGTTGCAGGAACAATTTTTGAAGGCGGGCTTGGTCAACAAGGGCAAGGCCAAGCAGGTTCAGCAGGAAAAGAGCAAACAGCAGAAGATCGAGCGCCGCACCGGCGCCCAGAGTGTCGACGAGGCGAAGCTGGCCGCGGCCGACATGCAGCGCAAGCAGGCCGAACGTGCGCGCGAGCTCAACGCCCAGCGCGACGCCGCCGCCACCCAGAAGGCGATCATGGCCCAGATCAATCAGATGGTGCAGCAGAACCGCCAGGAGAAGGGCAAGGGCAAGGACGAGATCGCCTACAACTTCACCTATAACGGCAAGATCGAGCGCATCCACGTCTCGCCCAAGGTGCAGGAGCACCTGATGGCCGGCCGCCTGGTGATCGTGCGCCTGGGCGAAGCCACCGAACTGGTGCCGCGCGTGATCGCCGACAAGATCGCCGAGCGCGACGCCTCGCTGGTGGTGCAGGTCAGGAAGGCGGCCGAGGAGGATCCGGACGATCCTTACGCGGCCTACAAGATTCCCGACGACCTGATGTGGTAAGCCGGCGCCGGGCGCGGCGGCGAAGGATGCTCGCTCGTCCGGATTGACCGGTGGTAAGCTACCGTTATTCCTATACCAAACCTGAGGGATCGTCATGAAACCGCTGTTCTCCGCCGAAGAGGAAGCCAAGGCAACGTCGACGCCGCCGGCCCCTGCGTTTCCGCCCCTGCTCGATCCCGCCGCCGCACCGGGCGCGCTGCCCGCCTTGCAGCCGCAAGCGAGCGCGCCGGCGCCGGTGCGCGTCGATATCTCCGGCATCGACGACAAGGCGATCGAGGCCCTGGGCGGCTCCACCGGCGCGGGCGTGGCCAAGGTGTCGGCCAAGCTGCTGGGCACGGTGCGCGCCTCGGATGCCGACGTGTTCGGCGCCCAGCTGAACGAACTGATCGCCACCGCCAAGGGCCTCGATCCGGCCAAGCTGCGTTCCGGCGGCCTGGTCTCGCGCATCACCGGCATGTTCGGCTCGGTCAAGGAAAAGATGCTGTCGCAGTACCAGGTGGTCGAATCGCGCATGGACACCCTGGTGGCGGAGATGACGCGCCATGCGAACGTGCACCGCGGGCGCATCCAGGATTTCGATGCGATGTACAAGGGCCTGGAAGCGTATTACCAGGGCCTGGACGCGGACGTGAAGAAGGGCGAGGCCTGGGCCGAGCGGCTGCGGCTGGCGCTGGCGCAGCAGGCCGCGCCGGCCAACGCCTTCGAGGCCCAGCAGGCGACCGAGCTGAAGCGTCGTCTGGAGCGCCTGGAAAAGCGTATCGACGATTTGAAGCGCGCGATGCTGATGGCCACGCAAATGGTGCCGCAGATCCGCCTGTCGCAGGACAATGCGCGCGCGCTGACCGATACCTTCACCGACATCGTGAACGTCTCGATCCCGGCCTGGCGCAACGTGTTCTCGCTCTACCTGCTGCAGCTGGAAGCCAAGCAGAGCGCGGCGGTCGCCAACGCCGCCTACGATGCGACCGACGCCGCCTTCCGCACCCAGGCCGACATGCTGCTGGAAAATACCGAGACCGTGGCGCGCGCCAAGCAGCGTTCCCTGGTCAGCCTGGAAACCGCGCAGCACGTGCAAACGCAGCTGATGACCGCCTTCGACAAGCTCGAGCAGATCTCGAACGAAGGCCAGCAGCGCCGCAAGGACGAGCTGCCGAAACTGCAGGAACTGGAGCGCGAACTGATCGCGCGCTTTTCGGTGACCGGGGCGCCGGGGCCGATCTGAGCGGGTCATCGATCCGCGGATGGGCAATTCAGCCTTTCCATGACAACAACATTTTCACGATAGAAGGAAGATCCATGTCGACGATGCTCGAAACCGGCCACCGCATCAACCTCGAAAAATCGGCGCCCGGCCTGAAGCGCGTGCGTATCGGCCTCGGCTGGAAGGTGAATGCGGCCGATGGCCATGCCTTCGACCTCGACTCCTCGGTGTTTCTGTGCCGCAAGGACGCGGAAGACAATCCGGTCATGATCAGCAACGCCCACTTCGTCTACTACAACCACAGCACCTCGCCGGACGGCGCGGTGGTGCACTCCGGCGACAACCGCACCGGCGACAGGGATGGCGACGACGAAGTCATCACCGTCGACCTGGCAAAAGTCGACCCGGCGGTGATGGAGATGCCGATCGTGGTCACCATCCATGACGCCGAGACGCGCAAGCAGAACTTCGGCCGCGTCAGCGGCGCCTACGTCAAGGTCTACAACGACGAGACCGGCGACGTGATCGCGCAATACGACCTGACCGAAGACTACTCGGACAAGACCGCGCTGCAGTTCGGCTCGCTGTACCGCAGGGATGGCGAATGGCGCTTCCATGCCGTCGGCGCCGGCTTCAAGCTGAACCTGGCGACCTTCATCCGCAAGCTCGGCGGCACCGTCTGAGCGGCCGTTTCCGCCTCCGACCGACGAGCGGTCATCCGGCGCCGGGCGCCGGATGACCGCACCTTATAACCGATGACACCGCAGACGCCCAAGGCATTCGATTTCGGCGAGGAACCTGACGCTCCCGCCG
>DOUW01000086.1:411-5288 GCA_003520365.1 Massilia sp. | reverse complement strand
CGTCACCGCGGGGCTGGGCAGCGACGCATAGTCGCCGGCCTCGATCGCCACCACCTGGCGCACCGCCAGCTTGAGCTGCTCGGCCACCTGCTCGACCGACCAGCCCATCGCTTCGCGCTGGGCCGCCAGGGTCGCGCCGGGATGGCCGTGCTGGGGGTGGTTGTCGGGCGTGGCGCTTTGGTCTGCGCGCTCTGAAGTCATTGTCGTCTCACTCATCGAATGCCCCGCGCTCGTACGCCGCGAATTCGGGCGAGCCGGGGAAGCGCCGCCGCAGCTGCGCCAACAGGCTGGCTTCCATCGAGCGGTCGCCCAACTTGCGCTGGACCCGGATGGCCAGCCACAAGGCGTCGGCGGACAGGGTGTCGAGCTTCGACACCTCCGTCAGGCGGTGTATGAAAAAACCGGCGCGCTGGTAGTCGCGCCGCTCGTAGTACACCCGTGCCAGCCCGGCGCTGGTCGCCGGCAGGTCGGGGTTGTAACGCAAGGCGTCGAGCAGGTAGCGCTCGGCTGCGTCGAATTGGCGGGTCTTCAGGCTGCACAGCCCGGCGTTCGCGAGGGCACTCACCGGCGTCCGGTAGGCCGGATTCTTCAGCGCGGACTCGAACTGGCGCAGCGCATCAAGCGGGCGGTTCACGCTCTGGCACAGGAAGGACCCGTAGTTGTTGGCCAGCTCGGGATTGCGCGGCGCCAGGCGCAGCGCATGCTGGTAGTTCTCTTCGGCCAGCGGCAGCTGCCCCATCGCGGTGTAGATCAGCGCACGCACGCCGTAGGCGTCGGCGTAGTCGGGATCGGCCGCGATGGCCTTCTTGATTTCGTCGAGGGCAATGTCGTACTTGCCCTGCTGGTAGTACTCGACCGCCAGTTGCAGGCGGATCGCGGCGCGCTTCTCGGCCGCGGTCTGGTCGGACACGGTCTTCAGCTCGGCCGGCGCGTTGCCGGGGCTGGCGCAGGCGGCCAGCACGGCCAGCGCAAGCGCGGCCGCAAGACGGTTTGCTACGGTCCGACCCGCCGCGTTCAAGAAGGGATCTCCACGATGCGGCCGAAGTCGGCGCCGAACTTCTTCTGGTACTCGGCCATCTTTTCCATGCGCTCGGCGACCCGGGTGCGGTCCTTGACCTCGCCCGCCAGCTGGCCGCAGGCGGCATCGATGTCGTCGCCGCGCGTCTTGCGCACGGTGGTCACGATGCCGGCATTCATGAGCACTTCGGCGAAGGCCTTGATGCGCGGGTTCTTCGAACGGGTCAGGCCCGATTCCGGGAAGGGATTGAACGGGATCAGGTTGAACTTGCAGTTCACGCCGACGATCGGATCGTTCACCAGCGCGATCAGTTCGCGCGCGTGCTCGTCGCTGTCGTTGAAGCCGTCGAGCATGCAGTATTCGAAGGTGATGAAGTCGCGCGGCGCAAACTCGAGGTAGCGCTTGCAGGCGGCCATCAGCTCGCGCAGCGGGTATTTTTTATTCAGCGGGACCAGGATGTCGCGCAGGGCGTCGTTCGACGCGTGCAGCGACACGGCCAGCGCCACCGGCACGTCCTGCGACAGCTTGTCGATGTTCGGCACCACGCCCGAGGTCGACAGGGTCACGCGGCGGCGCGACAGGCCGTAGGCGTTATCGTCGAGCATGAGTTTCAGCGCGGTGACGGTCGGCTCGTAGTTCAGCAGCGGCTCGCCCATGCCCATCATGACCACGTTGGTGATCTGGCGTTCGCCCTTCGGGCCGGGCTCGATGCCCTTCGTGCGGCGCAGCTCGAACTCGGCCATCCACAGCTGGCCGATGATCTCGGCGACCGTCAGGTTGCGGTTGAAGCCCTGCTTGCCGGTCGAGCAGAAGCGGCAGTTGACGGCGCAGCCGGCCTGGGTCGAGATGCACAGCGTGCCGCGGTTTTCTTCCGGGATGAACACGGTTTCCACGGCGTTGCCGTTGCCGACGTCGACCAGCCACTTGCGGGTGCCGTCGCTCGAGGTATGGTCGCTGATGATGCCCGGCGCACGGATCTCGGCGCGGGTCTTCAGCTTTTCGCGCAGCGACTTGGCCAGGTCGGTCATGTCGTCGAAATTCGACGCGCCGAACTGGTGGATCCAGCGTTGCAGTTGCTTGGCGCGGAACGGTTTCTCACCCAATTCGGCGCAGTAAGCGACAAGTTGCGCGGGATCGAAGTCCAGCAGGTTGGTGAGAGTCGTCATGGCAATATTCCTATGTATTACAGAGCCCGCTTGCCCGCGGCCATCGGCCGAAGTCAAGCGGTTTACTCTTTTCAATTAGTCCGGGGAGAAGTCGACCGGGGCGCGCCCGGACTGCGCTCCCCCTGACCAATTAACGCGAGTAGACGTTCAGTGCCGGGAAGAAGTAAGCGATTTCCACGGCGGCGGTTTCGGCAGCGTCCGAACCGTGCACGGCGTTGGCGTCGATCGAATCGGCGAAATCGGCGCGGATGGTGCCGGCTTCAGCCTTCTTCGGATCGGTTGCACCCATCAGGTCGCGGTTTTTCAGGATGGCGCCTTCGCCTTCCAGCACCTGGATCATGACAGGGCCCGAGATCATGAAGTTGACCAGGTCCTTGAAGAAAGGACGGGCAGCGTGCACGGCGTAGAAGCCTTCGGCTTCAGCTTGCGACAGCTGGGTCATGCGAGCGGCAACGATCTTCAGGCCAGCGCCTTCGAAGCGGCTGTAGATTTGGCCGATCACGTTTTTTGCAACTGCATCTGGTTTGATGATCGACAGGGTGCGTTCGATTGCCATGTAAAACTCCAATAAAAAGAAAGGTTTAAATCGAGAAGTTGAGAACTCAATCAACCTTTGATTTTACCATACCTCGCCCCATATAGCCGATATTGCGGCGGCACGCCGCAAAGTGATAGAGTGGCGGCCGAAAACCGCCTTGTCAATGCAGCATCGATCCGCAAGCAAGGCGACAGGCATTGACTCAAAGCATGAAATTGGGTGCCATCTTGCGGGTCCTGACTTATGCTTGGCTTAAGACTGGAACTTGCGGTACGTACGCCATGCTATGCTTGAGTGGAATATTAATCATCCAACCGGAGGCAACATGAATCCCATCCTGCAAAAGCAACCCGCTTACGACGTGGCCGTAGGCCAGGTCGCGCGCAACAAAGTCCTGCGCAACACCTTCTGGCTGCTCGCGCTGTCGATGCTGCCGACCGTGCTGGGCGCCTTCATCGGCGTGACCATGCAAGTGCCGATGCTCAGCGGCGGCATGGGCTTCGTCATCTTCCTCGCGGTCGCCTTCGGCTTCATGTTCGCCATCGAAAAGACCAAGCACTCCGCCGTCGGCGTGGCCGTGCTGCTGGGCTTCACCTTCTTCATGGGCCTGATGCTCACCCCGCTGCTGCGCCACACGCTGGGCTACAGCAACGGCGGCCAGCTGATCATGACCGCCTTCGGCGGCACCGCCGTCGTGCTGGCCGTGATGGCAAGCATCGCCACCACCAGCAAGCGTGATTTCTCGGCCATGGGCAGCTGGCTGTTCGCCGGCGTGATCGTGCTGCTGCTGGCCGGCGTGGCCAACATCTTCCTGCAGATCCCGGCGCTGACCATCGTGTTCTCGGTCCTGGCGATCGGTATCTTCTCGGCCTTCATCCTGTACGACGTGCAGCGCATCGTGAACGGCGGCGAAACCAACTACATCAGCGCCACCCTCGCGATCTACCTCGACGTCTACAACATCTTCAGCAACCTGCTGGCCCTGCTGGGCTTCGCCGGCGGCGACCGCGACTAAGCGCAACAGCATCACGAAAGCCGACCTGCGGGTCGGCTTTTTTTATGCCTGGCGGATAAAAATACTTCCGCATGGTTATGCGCAGCAGATTCAACGTATCATCGGGCTTTCTTCTCGCGTAACAATGCATGCAAGCAGCACCTCGCCCCTTCGACCTGCTCGCCAGCGCTAGCGCCATCCGCGTCGGTTACGCCTCGCGCGACTGGTCGCGCAGCTCCGCCGGCCACCCCGACACCTGGGGACCGGTGCTGCGCAGCTCGGTCGGCATGATCCTCGACTCGCGCTTCCCGATGTTCATCGCCTGGGGACCGGAACTGGCGCTGCTGTACAACCACGCCTACATCGAACTGCTCGAAGCGAAGCACCCCGAGGCACTGGGCAGTCCGCTGCGCGCCGTGTGGCCGCAGCTGTGGGATGGCGTGCAGCCGCTGGTCGAGCAGGCCCTGGCCGGCCAGCCGACCTATGGCGAGGACGTGCCGCGCATGATCGTCCGCAACGGCGAACCCTTCGAGGGACGCTTCACCCTGGCCTATTCTCCTCTGCGCGATGAAAACGGCGCGGTGGCCGGCGCGCTGTGCGTGATCAACGAGACCACCTCCCGCTTCGCCCTCGAAAACCGCCAGGCGCTGCAGCTGCAGCTGGCCGAGCGACTCAGCGGCCTGACCGACGCCGACCAGATCACCGCCGTCGCCAACGACATGCTGGGGCATTACCTGGGCGCGTCGCAGATCTTCCACGGCATCAACGACGAGAGCATCGGCCGTTTCCGCATCCGCGCCCACTGGACACCCACCGGGGCCGGCGACCTGGTCGGCCGGGAAGCCATGCTCGACGACTTCGGCCAGGAAGTGCTGCGCGACCTGCGCGCGGGCCGCCAGGTGGCGATCGACGACGTTGTCAGCGATCCACGCACCGCGCCGTATGCCGCCGCCTATGCGAGCCTGGGCATCGGCGCGCTCCTGGTGCAGCCCTACGCGCGCGAAGGCCGCCTGCTGGGCGCCATGAACGTCCTCGACGACAGCCCGCGCCACTGGAGTCTCGAGGACCGCAAGCTGGCCTCGGACATCGCCGAGCACGTCTGGAGCGCGAACGAGCGTGCCAATGCGGGCCAGGCGCTGCGCGCCGCCGTGGCACGCCAGT
>DOUW01000086.1:0-212 GCA_003520365.1 Massilia sp. | reverse complement strand
GGCGACTTCGACGCCGGGCGCAAGCTGCTGACCTTCCACACCAACCACGTCGACGGCGTCGAGGCGCTGGACGGCAGCCACCCCACGGCTTCCTTTGGAGAGGAAAATTTCGCCGTGCTCGAGCGCGGCGACTTGTGGGTGTCGAACGACCTGGCGCAGGACCCGCGCACCGGCGGCGCGCAGGTCTGGCCCGCATTCGCGGCGCGCCACGT
>DOUW01000087.1:6346-6571 GCA_003520365.1 Massilia sp. | reverse complement strand
AACCTGCTCGACCTGATGAAGGAAGGCGTGATGGCATCGCGCCGCCTGGTCGACATCAACCGCCTGCCGCTCGATAAAGTCGAGGAAGGCGAGGACGGCGGCCTGCTGCTGGGCGCCACCGCGCGCAATGCCGACACGGCCTACCACCCGCTGGTGCGCGAGCACTATCCGCTGCTCAGTGCCGCCATTCTTGCCGGCGCGTCGCCCCAGCTGCGCAACATGGCC
>DOUW01000087.1:0-6049 GCA_003520365.1 Massilia sp. | reverse complement strand
CGCCCCCCCCTCCCCCCGCCACTCGGCCTACCTGAAGATCCGCGAACGCCTGTCGTACGCCTTCGCGCTGGTCTCGGTCGCCGCCGCGCTCGACATCGGTTCCGACGGCGTGGTCAGGAGCGCGCGCATCGCCCTCGGCGGCGTCGCCCATAAACCCTGGCGCCGGCCGGAAGCCGAGGCGCTGCTCGAAGGCGCCAGGCCCGATGCCGACCGCTTCCGGCAAGTGGCCGACGCGCTGCTCGACGGCGCGCGCGGCCAGGGCCACAACGACTTCAAGATCCGCCTGGCGCGCAACGCCATCGTGCGCGCGCTGGAAACGGCGGTGCAGGGCACCGTCACCAATACCGGAGAACGCCATGACTGACCTGATCCAGGATTTGCGCGCCCCCGTCGCGGAACCGGGCACCGGCCAGGTACGCACCGGCAGCGCCGTTTCGCGCATCGACGGCCGCGCGAAAGTGACGGGCGAGGCCCGCTACGCCGCCGAACACGTCGCGCCCGACCTGCTGTATGGCGTGGTGGTGAGCAGTACGGTCGCCAAGGGCCGCATCGTGACCATCGACGATGCCGAGGCGATGGCGCTGGAGGGCGTGGTCGAGGTGATGAGCCACCTGAACCGCCCGAAGATGCGTTCCTTCGACATCCACTACAAGGACATGACGGCGCCGCCCGGCTCGCCCTTCAAGCCGTTTTACGACGACCGGGTGATCTACAACGGGCAGCCGGTGGCGCTGGTGCTGGCCGACAGCTTCGAGGCCGCGCGGCGCGGCGCCGCCCTGGTGCGCGTGTACTACCACGAGGACGAAGAGGGCCACGACACGCGCATGACCGCGAACCTCGATCGCGCCTACAAGCCGACGGGGCTGCGCGCCGGTTTCGAACCGCCGCCGCCGGAAAAGGGCGACGCCGAGAAGGCCTGGAAGGCGGCTCCGGTGAAGGTCGAAGCCGAGTTCCACCATGGCGTCGAGCATCACAATCCGCTCGAACTGTTCGCCTCGACCGTGATCCGCGGCGAGGACGGCCACTTGACCATCTACGACAAGACGCAAAGCTCGCAGAACAGCCGCTGGTACGTCTCGCACGTGTTCGGCCTGCCGAAGCACAAGGTCACGGTGCGCAACCCGTATGTTGGCGGCGCCTTCGGTTCCGGCCTGCGCCCGCAATACCAGCTCACATTGGCCGTGATGGCGTCGCTCAAGCTGAAGCGCTCGGTGCGCGTGATGATGACGCGCCAGCAGATGTTCACTTTCGGCCACCGCCCGGAAACCGTGCAGTACGTGAAGCTGGCGGCCGAAAAGGACGGCACCCTGACCTCGATCATGCACGAGGCGATCGGCGAAACCTCGAAGATCGAGGATTACGTCGAGGTCGTGGTGAACTGGTCCGGGCTCCTGTACGCCTGCGACAACATCAAGCTCGGCTACAAGCTGGTGAGCGTCGACCATTACACGCCGATGGACATGCGCGCGCCGGGCGCGGCCCACGGCATGGTCGCGCTCGAAATCGCGATGGACGAGCTGGCGTATAAACTGCACATGGACCCGCTCGCGCTGCGCCTGAAGAACTATGCCGAGCGCTCCCCGGCCGACGACAAACCGTATTCGAGCAAGGAACTGCGCGCCTGCTACGAGCAGGGCGCCGAGCGCTTCGGCTGGGACAAGCGCACGCTCGAACCGCGCTCGATGCGCGAGGGCTCGGAACTGGTCGGCTGGGGCATGGCGACCGGCGCCTGGGATGCGATGCAGATGTTCGCGCGCGCCAGCGCCGTGATGCATGCCGACGGCAGGCTGGTGGTGTCGAGCGCGGCCAGCGACATCGGCACCGGCACCTATACCGTGATGGCGATGATCGCCGCCGAAGCCATGGGCCTGCCGCTCGAGCGCGTCACGTTCCAGCTGGGCGACTCGACCCTGCCGGCGGCGCCGGTCGAAGGCGGCTCCTCGCACGTGGCGACCGTCGGCTCGGCGGTGGCCGGCGCCTGCGACAAGCTGCGCCTGACCCTGCTGCGCTACGCCCAATCGGCCGCCGATTCTCCGTTCCGCGACAAGCGTTTGAAAGACGTGGAATTCGTCGACGGCGCGCTGCGCCTGAAGCGCGACCCGTCGACCTGGGTGTCGCTCGCCACCATCGTCGAGCGCAGCGGCCACGATCGTCTCGAGGAAAAGTACCTGATGCTGCCGCAGATGCTCAAACAGCGCAAATACCGGCGCATGGTGCACTCGGCGGTGTTCGTCGAGGTGCGGGTGGACGAGGAGCTCGGCGTGGTGCGCGTCACGCGCGTGGTCAGCGCGATCGCCGCCGGGCGCATCATGAACACCAAGACAGCGAGCAGCCAGATCGTCGGCGGCGTGGTCTGGGGCATCAGCCAGGCGCTGCACGAGGAAAGCCATACCGACCACCGCTACGGCCGTTTCATGAACCACAACCTGTCCGAGTACCACGTGGCCGTGAACGCCGACATCCACGACGTCGACGTCATCTTCGTGGAAGAGGACGACCGCATCGTCAGCCGCCTGGGCGCCAAGGGCGTGGGCGAGATCGGCATCGTCAGCGTGCCGGCGGCGATCAGCAACGCGATCTTCCACGCCACCGGCAAGCGTATCCGCAGCACGCCGATCACGCCGGACAAGGTGCTGGCCGGCGGTCCGTAAGCAGTGTCAAGCCGGCGCACCGGCCTGTCCGATGCGCCGCAGGGTGTTGTTGATGCGTGCGCAACGCGCTGCCCATACGGCGCATACTGTTGTACACACGCATGGTGTCCACGTTCGCGGGAGCACGACATGAGAACGGAAACGCAAGCAATCGACGCTGCAACGCTGTCTCGTTACGATGACCTCGGCAAGCTGGTGCTGCGCCTGGCACTGGGCTTGATGCTGCTGTTGCACGGTATCGCCAAGCTGGTCGGCGGCATCGGTTTCGTCACCGGTGCGCTGCAAAAATTGGGATTGCCGGAAGCGATCGGCTACCTGGTCTACGTCGGCGAAGTGATCGCGCCCTTGTTGATCGTGTTCGGCCTGTGGACGCGCCTGGGCGCGCTGATCGTTGCCGGCAACATGATCGTCGCCGTGCTGCTGGTGCACACCGCGCAGCTGTTCGCCCTGAGCGCCACCGGCGGCTGGGAGCTGGAACTGCAGGGCATGTTCTTCTTTGCCGCCGTGGCCCTGATCCTGCTGGGCGCCGGCCGCTACAGCATCGGCGGGCGCGCGGGGCGCTGGAACTGATGCCACGACAGGTCCGCGAATGGAAGAGCCGCATGCTCCTGGCATACCGGAAGAGTCACCAACGCAGTGACCTTCTGGTAGCGGCGAACGGCGAATGCATCTTGGCCCGTCCCCGGCATCACCGGCGACACAGTGCAAAAAGTCTGCTTACTCCCCATTCTATGTATTTTATAGCAACAATATACGCAATATTTTTTTAGGTGGCATGAATATTCTTACTATTCAGCAATTATAAGAATATATGATATCTTGTGGTAACTGTTGGTTTCGCCTAAAACCCGGCAGATATATGCTTGCTGAATTTGACGATTTTGCTTATTCGGGCAGATGACCACCGCGCCCGCAAGAGACAAGGGCAAGGCCGCCTCGACCTGCGCCGGCTCAGCCGGCAAGCAGGTCGTAGCGCACGTCGCGGCGGTCCTGCTCCTGCGGGCCCTCGACCAGGTAGGCATCCCAGCCGAGGCGCCCCAGCGTCCCGGTGGTCGAGATCGTGACCGGCCGCACCTCGGCCGCGCGCAGCACCAGTTCGACTTCGTATTCGAGCACGACACCGGTGAACATCGCCAGCAGGCTTTTCAATGCGCGCGCCGCCATCCCGCCGGGCAGGAAGGCGGTGAAACCGGCGTGGTCGAGCGGCCCGACAACCAGGCGCAGGCGCAGGTCGCGCTGCCAGACGCGTCCGCCCGCGATCGCATCCTTGCCGAGCACGCCGATATTGCCGCCGAGCGCGGTCTGCTGGGCCAGCGGCACCTCGTACCAGCGCCCGACGAATTGCTCGACCTGCACCGGGTGACCGAAGTATTCCGACAGTACGCGCGCCAGCTGCACGGCCGAGGTGGGCCGGTGCCGGATCGACGCGGCGAAGTAGCCGATCGATTCGTCGAGCACGGCGCCATCCGCGCGGCTGGACAGGCGCTTGCGCAGCGAGGCATTGCCCAGGCCCGCCAGGGACAGCAGCAGCGGCAGGAAGGCATCCTGCCCGTCGAGCTGGTACTGGAAGGCCAACCGGTACTTGCGCCAGGCCGCATAGAACAGCGCCAGCGAGCGGTTCGAGAAGGTGTCGAGGAAAGCGCGCGCGCCCTCGTCCTTCTCGTTGAACAGGTGCTCGGCAATGCGCTCGGTGTAGTGCGCCGGCAGCACGCCGTTCCCGCCCAGCAGCCCCATGAAGGAGGGCGTCAGGCGCACGTACTTCAGCTGCTTCGCGGCCAGCGCGGCCCCGAGCGAGGCGGCGTCGCGCGCAATGTCGCGCGGCTCGGTCTGGATAGCCTCCAGTTGGCTGGCCGGGAAGCGCAGCGAGGTCGAGTTCTGGAAACGCAGGAAGTCGGCGACCATCTGCCGCGGCGGCATGCCGCTGCGCTTGAGCCAGAGCTCGAGCACGCGCACCGCCTGGAAATACTCGAAGCGGTAGGGTTCGCGGAACAGCCGTTCGATTACAGCAGGCTCGAATCGCCGCTTCGTGGCGTGCATGAGAGCAGTTCCTCACCGTTCTTGTTGGAGACGACCACCAGCCGGGTAAAGCTGTTGGCGTGCACGTAGAGCGCCAGGAAACGCTCGACGATGTGGGCAAACGCGTGGATGCCGCTGCCGACAAAGGCTTCCTCGTCGATACTCAAGCGCACCTCGACGCCGCGCACCAGGCAGGTAAAAGGGTTGCCCGACATCCAGGCCGTGGCCGCATGCTGGGCCAGGTCGGCGATGCCGCCGATCTGCCGCTGCGAGGAGGGAGAGCGCGGCAGGTCGTACAGCGCCAGCATCTCGCGGAAGGCATCGATGCCGCCGTCGGCCAGCGACAGGTGGTTCAGCGACAGGTGCGAGATCAGGCGCCAGTGGGCGCCGCGCCCGTGCGCGAAGCGGTAGGAGGGCGTCGGCTTGCGCAGGAAGGCGATCGCGCGCAGGTTCGAGCCGCCTTCGAGGAACAGGTCGCCGCCGGGCTGGCCGTAGCCGAGCAGGGATGGCAGATCGCGGTTGCTGCAGGTCAGGTCGATGTTCAGGGTATCGGTCTCGACCGCGGCCGGGTCGAAGTCGATGTCGACGATCGAGATCTGGGCCTCGAAGCCCGGGCTGCGTTCCATCAACTCTTCATCGCGCCGCATCGCCCAGTAGTGGCCGTTCTGCTCCGGCGTCTGCGCATGCTTCAGCGAATAAAAGGGGCGGAACTCGACGACGGTTTCTCCCTGCGGCGTCTGGCGCACCAGGTTCACCGAATCGATCGAATAGATCTCGTAGGCAAAGGCGCGGCGCGCATCGGCCAGCACCGGGTAGCTGGCGCTGGCGTGGGTCAGGCGGATCGGCTCGCCGCGCTGGCGGAACAGGTTGATCACCGGCGTACAGCCGAGCAGCACGTTGTTGGTCGACAGCGTCGAAAGCATGCGCGCCGTGTTCGAATCGGCGCGGATGCCTTTGATCCCCAGGTGCAGGGTGATCGAACGCGCGCCCGGCGGCAGGACGGCCGCCATCGCCGCCAGGTCGATATCGAAAAAATTGAATTTCTCGGGGAAGCAGAAGTATTCGGTCAGCAGGCGGTAGGCCGCATGCGAGCGGGCCGGGAAATCGATCAGCGCCTCGTCTTCCTCGAAGCCGGCGGCCTTGACTGGAATGGAAGATAGCGCCACCCAGCGCCCGTTGTGGTCGGCCTCGGCCCAGGCGGCCAGGCCGCGCATGAACAGCGCATCGCGCAGCGCCGCGCAGAACGAGGGTTCGCCGTCGATGAAGACGCGCAGCGCGGGCAGGGCCTGGATCGGCGCGGCGCCGTCCCGGGTGCTGTTCAGGGTGAGGTGCAGGCAGCTGCTCACGCCGGCGGGCAGGCGCACGGCGTCGGGCGGGCTGAC
>DOUW01000078.1 GCA_003520365.1 Massilia sp. | reverse complement strand
GTCGATCGCGGCCTTGGCCGGGATGCTCGGCTTGAAGCTGAAGTCGGCCGTGGCCGGCGCGAGCCGGTTGGCGCTGCCGCGCCCGAGGTGGACCCGGCGGTTCGACGCCGCTTCGGACTGGATCGCGCCGGCCGCATCGACCACCACCACCGATTCGGAGCCGAACACGCGCAGGCCCTTGTAGGTGTGGGCCGCGCGCACCACCTGGGTACCCTGCAGCCCGGGGTGCTGCTTCGAGACCAGGAAGCCGTGGTTCTTGTCGAGGCCGCGCGTGGTGCGCTGCGCGGCCAGCTTGGCCACCAGCGCCGCATTCGATTGGGCGGTCGCCATCTTCGGCGCGCTCATCATGGGTGCGGCGGCCGCGTCGGTTGCGAACAGGGCGCCAAGCGCTACGGACAGCAGGGTTGCACGCAGGTTCATCTCGTCTCCAGTCGGAAGATGCCGGCCTCAGGCGTAGACCGGTAACTCCAGCAGTGTGGACGAGCCGTGCATCGGCGTTTTTGCTCAAGCGCAAAAAGCCCCATCCGCGGCGCGTGGGCGCAACGGATGGGGCTCCTTCATGTGGCTGCGGCGGAGAAGACGGGTGCTTAGTAGCGTTCGTCGCGCCGCTTCATCAGGTACCAGGCGGCGGCGCCGATGGCGCCGGCGATCGCCGCCTTCTTCACCAGGCCCTGCTTGTTGTGCTGCCATTCGGACTTGATGCCCATCTCGCCCAGGATGTTGGGCACGTGGCCGTGGGCCAGGTCCTCGACGACGCCTTCGACCACGTTCACGCGGTCCGCCAGCAGCAGCACCAGCCAGCGGCGGATGTCGTTCTCGGTCATGGCGAAGGCGGCGCGCCGCAGCATGCCGGACAGGCCCGAAGGCGGCTGCACGGTGCCGAACACCTGGGTGATGCCGGGCCGCTCGGTCGAGACCAGCACCTCGACCTTCTGCGCCTGCGGCACCGGCTCGGCGATGTCGGCCGGGGTGTAGCGCGGCGGGGTGCGCTCCATCGGCACGCCGGGACGGTTGGCGCGGTCGAGGTCGGCGCCCCAGCCCTTGATGTGGCTGAGCTGCTCGCGCGTCGGACGCTGCGCCCGCAGCTGCGGCTGCACCTCATGGGTGTGGCCGTGGTGTTCCGGGTGGTCGAGGTCGTGTTCGTGATGATGGTGATGGTCGTGCTGTTTCACGTCGGTGCGATGGTCCATGCGTGCCTCCTCAAATCGTTGCGCTGGCCTTCACCGCGCGGATCTCATGGGCGCGCGGCGGGATCAGGATGGGCTTGATACAGTTGTCGAGCTTGCTCGAGAAGATGTGGTAGGCGTCGGCCACCTCTTCCAGCGGCACGCGGTGGGTGATGATCTGCTTGGGATCGATGTGGCCGGCGCGGATGTGCTCGATCAGGCGCGGCAGGTGGCGCTTCACGCTGGCCTGGTTCATGCGCATGGTGATGCCCTTGTTCAGCGCATTGCCCATCGGGACCATGTTGAAGGTCGGGCCGTAGACGCCGACGATCGACACGTTGCCGCCCTTGCGCACCGAGTTGATGCACCAGTGCAGCACGGTGGCGGCGCCGGCCTGCATCTTCATCAGGCGCCCGGTGAGGGTCTGGGCCATGCTGCCGGCGGCGTCGCCCCCGACCGCGTCGATGCAGACGTCGGCGCCCAGCCAGTCGGTCATCTTCTTGATGTGCAGCGCCATGTCGCCCACGTCCTTGAAGTTGACCACTTCGCACTGGGCATAGTTCTTGACGAATTCGAGGCGGTACTCGACCTCGTCGACCACGATCACGCGGCCCGCGCCGAACAGCCAGGCCGACTTGGCGGCGAAGATGCCGACCGGGCCGGCGCCGAACACGACCACGGTGTCGCCTTCCTTGATCGAGCCCATCTCGGCGGCCTGGTAGCCGGTCGGCAGCGCGTCGGTCAGCAGCACGGCGTCGTCGTCGACGATGTCGTCGGGGATCACCAGCGGGCCGACGTCGGCCATCGGCACGCGCACGTATTCGGCCTGGCCGCCGTCGTAGCCGCCGGCCGTGTGCGAGTAGCCGTAGATGGCGCCGACGGCGGTGGCCTCGGCGTTCACATTGTGGCAGTTACCGTAGAGTTCTTTCTGGCAGAAGAAGCAGGAGCCGCAGAAGATGTTGAACGGCACCAGCACGCGGTCGCCCACCTTCAGGTTCTGCACGCCCGCGCCCACGTCCTCGACGATGCCGATGAATTCGTGGCCGAAGGTATGGCCGACCCGGGTGTCCGGCACCATGCCGTGGTACAGGTGCAGGTCGGAACCGCAAATGCAGGAGCGCGTCACGCGCACGATGGCGTCGCCCGGGTGTTCGATCACGGGGTCGGGCTTGTGTTGGGCGCGAACGCGGTACGGCCCGCGGTAGTTCATTGCCAGCATAGAATCCTCCTCGATGGTTTGCGCAGCCCGCCACAGCGGCGGGCGCGTGAGTATTCCAAACTTATGTCAAAACGCTATCGATTACGATACGCGCACGGCAATAAATGCAAATTTTTGTTGGACTATTCCCGCTTTTATCGCATTTTATTCACCTCAGGAAATCGCTGATTCCTGCTGGCAGCGGACGTCACAACTGGCGCGTGTCGAAGGTATTGCATTGCTGCACATCGCCGCTGTCGATGCCGCGCCGGAACCAGCGCACCCGCTGCGCCGAACTGCCGTGGGTGAAGGAATCGGGCACCACCACGCCGCGCGACTGTTTCTGCAGGGCGTCGTCGCCGATCGCGGTGGCCGCCGCCAGCGCCGTTTCGATGTCGCCGCTCTCGAGGATGGCTTCCTTCTGGTTGGCGTGATAGGCCCAGACCCCGGCCAGGCAGTCGGCCTGCAGCTCCAGCCGCACCGACAGCGCATTGCCTTCGGTTTCGGACGCTCCCTGCTGGGCGTTGTGGACCTGGTTTGAAATGCCGAGCAGGTTCTGCACGTGGTGTCCGACCTCGTGCGCGATGACGTAGGCCTGGGCGAATTCGCCGCTGACGTTGAAGCGCTGCTGCATCAGGCGGAAGAAGCTCAGGTCGATATAGACGTTCTGGTCGGCCGGGCAATAGAAGGGTCCGGTGGCGCTGTTGCCGGCGCCGCAGGCGGTATCCGTGCGGCCCTCGAACAGCACCAGCGTCGGCGGCCGGTAGGACGCACCCTGCGCGCGGAACAGCGGCGTCCAGACATCCTCGGTGTAGCCGAGCACGGTGCGCACGAAGCGCGATTCGCGGTCGGTGGCCTGGGGCGCGTTCGGGTCGCGCTGCTGCACCACCTGGG
>DOUW01000077.1 GCA_003520365.1 Massilia sp. | reverse complement strand
TCTTCCTGCAACGCGTCGAGCAGGGCGCGGCGGGTGCCGGCCGACAGGTCCCGGTACTTGTCGGCGGCCGCGCCCAGGCGCTTCACGCTGTGCGGGGTGCAGGTCGCCGGGATCAGCGCGCCGCCGTAGGATCGCATGTAGACCGGGCCGGCCGCCTTGTCGATCGCCGGCAGCTTCGCCAGGCGCGCGTCGGCGGTCTGCTCGGACAGCGCGTTCTGCTCGCTCGGGTAGAGGCTGCCCATGGCGGTGCGGATCTTCGAGAACGGCAGCTTGGTCTGCAGGTCCTCGACGGTGCCCAGCCACTGCGCCTTTACCTGCGCATCCGGACGCACGACGGTGGCGGCCAGCGCCGCGGCCTGGCCGGTGTCGGACTTGTCGCGCTGGGCTTCCTGCTGGGCCAGGCTTGCCGCGCCTTCGACGTCGTAGCGGTTCAGGTGCTTGATGATGGCCCAGCGCAGGTCCTGGTCGACGGTCAAGCCTTCGACGCCGGTGCTGCCGGCCAGGATCGACTTCAGGCGATCGAGCGCGGCGGGCGTGCTCGCCAGGCCCAGCCAGGCGGAGAACCAGCGGCGCTGGAAGTTCTCGTTGCCCTTGTTCGCCAGCACGCCGTTCCACGCCATCGCTTCCAGCGCGGCGCGGGTCTGCTGCGCCCATGGCGTGTCCAGGTTCATCGCGTCCAGGTATTCCTTCGATGCGGCGACCTTGCCCAGCACGTCGCCCAGCAGGGTATAGTCCCTCTCCAGCGGCGCATTCGCCAGCGCGGTCTCGATGAATTCATTGAGCGGCAGCTTGGCGTCGCGCACGCCATCCCACAGGCTTTGCGACAGCATGGTGCGCAGCAGCGGGTCCTCGACCCCGGACAGGCTGGCGCGCGCGGTGGCAAACGAGCGCCCATCGAGCTGCACCTTGACGAAGCCCCAGTCCTGGTAGTTCGGGTAGACCAGGTCCGGGCAGGCGGTGCCGACCAGGCCCGCTACTTTCGTGGTCGCGCCGGAGTAGGTGACGGCCACGTTCTGCGCCAGCGCCACCTTGCCGCCATCGACCTTGAAAGTCGCGACCTGGACGCGCTGCTCGCGCAGGGTCGGGAACTGGGGGCTCGCGCTCTGCTTCAGGCTGAAGGAGGCGATCTTGCCGGCCTTGCAGCTGAAATCGGCGGCGATCGTGTTCACGCCCGGCTCGTACAGCCACTGGCGGGTCCAGCCGGACAGGTCGCGGCCGGCGGCCTGGCCCAGGCTGCCGATGAAGTCGTCCAGCTTCGCGTTCTCGTACGAATACTTGACCAGGTAGTTGTGCACGCCCTTGCGGAAGGTTTCCGCGCCCAGCAGGTGGCGCAGCTGCGCCAGGGTCGAGGCGCCCTTCGAGTAGGTGATGGCGTCGATGTTGTCGAAAGCGTTGGCGGTCGACGGCACCGGCACCTCGATCGGGTGGGTCGTGACCTTCTGGTCCATGGCATAAGCGGCCTGCTTGCCGCCCGAGTAGAAGGCCTGCCAGGCGTCCTTGAACTCGGTCGCTTCGGCGGTGGCGAGGGTGCCCATGAAGGCGGCGAAGCTCTCGTTCAGCCACAGGCCGTTCCACCACTGCATGGTGACCAGGTCGCCGAACCACTGGTGCGCCATCTCGTGCATGATCACCGAGGCCAGCGACTGGCGCTGGGCGTCGGTCATCTTCGCCTTGTGCAGGAAGCGCCCCTCGGCGAAGGTGATCGCGCCGGCGTTTTCCATGGCGCCGTACAGGAAGTCCGGCACCAGCAGCTGGTCGTACTTCTCGAACTGGTAGGGGATGCCGAAGTAGTTGTCGAAGAAGGCCAGGCCTTCTTTCGTGTAGCGGAACCAGTCCTGCGGCGTCACCTGGGCCGCCACCGACTGGCGCGCGAACAGGCGCATCGGGTACTTGCCGCTGTTGTCTTCCCAGACTTTATAGGGGCCGGCGTGCAGCGAGAAGTTGTAGGGGCTCAGCTTCTTGGTCGCCGGGAAGGTCCAGCGGCGCATCTCGCCCACCTGCTCGATCTTCGATTCGCGGGTGGTCGAGACCACGTGCCAGTCGGCCGGCGCGGTGGCGGTCACCTGGTAGGTCGCCTTCAGGTCGGGCTGGTCGAACACCGCGAACATCTGGTGCGCGGCGGCCGGCTCGAAGTGCGAGTAGGTGTAGACGCGGCCGTCGACCGGGTCGACCATGCGGTGCAGGCCTTCGCCGTTGGTGCTGTGCAGGCGCTCGTAGGCGATGACGACGGTATTGCGGCCCTTGACCAGGTCGGCGGCGGCAATGGTGAGGAACCAGTTGTTGTACTTCGCGTCCACCGTTTTGCCGTTCACCGTCACCTGTTTCACGGTGGCCTTGTCGAGGTCGATCGTCAGCGGCGCCGCATTGTCCTTCAGGTCGAAGCTGGCGCTGGTGACGCCGCTGAAGCTCTCCTTGCCGGTCAGCGTGAATGCGAGCGCGTAGGCGACGTTCGATACGCGCGCCGAACGGGCGGCGGCGTCCTGTTGCGACAGGAAGGCGTTTTCGGCGCGCACTGGCGCCCCCACTTGAACCGGCGCGGCATGGGCGGCGCCGAAGGCGAGGGTGGAAGCGATGGCCAGCGCCATGGCGCGGGGAGCGAAAATAGTCAAAGCGATTCCTTGTGAAGGCGCTCCCGCCGGGAGCGCACATTGCGAATCGCGCAAGAATATCACGGGCGCAACGGGCGTTGCGCAGGAGTTGCGTATGCATGCGGCGTCCGTATTGACGGGCGCGCCTTGAAACGGCAGGGGGGAGCAGGGCGGCCCCGCGGCCGCCCACAAGACCTTACGCCGACAGCGCCGGGTAATCGGTATAGCCTTCGCCGGTCTGGCCGTAGATCACCTCCGGACGCAGCGGATTGAGCGCGGCGCCCTGCTTCAGGCGCTGCGGCAGGTCCGGGTTGGCGATGAACCACAAACCGAAGGCGATGGCGTCGGCCTTGCCCTCGCTCAGCAGCTGCTCGGCGGTCTCGACCGACATCTTCTCGTTGGCGATGTAGGGGCCGCCGAACTCCTGCTTCAGGAGCGGGCCCAGGCTGTCTTCGCCCACCGCTTCGCGCGCGAAGATGAAGGCGATGCCGCGCTTGCCCAGCTCGCGGGCGACGTAGCCGAAAGTCTGCGCCGGGGTGGAGTCGCCCATGTCGTGCGAATCGCGGCGCGGCGCCAGGTGCATGCCGACGCGGTCGGCGCCCCAGACGTCGATGCAGGCATCGAGCACCTCCAGCATCAGGCGCGCGCGGTTTTCGATCGGGCCGCCGTACCGGTCGGTACGCTGGTTGGTGCTGTCTTGCAGGAACTGGTCGAGCAGGTAGCCGTTGGCGCCATGGACCTCGACGCCGTCGAAGCCGGCCTTCTTTGCGTTCTCGGCGCCCTGGCGGTAGGCGGCGACGATGCCGGCGATCTCATCGGTCTCGAGCGCGCGCGGCGTGGCGTACTCGCGCTTCGGGCGCAGCAGGCTCACGGTGCCGGCCGGCTTGATCGCGCTCGGCGCGACCGGGGCGGCGCCGTCCAGGAACACCGGATCCGAGATGCGCCCGACGTGCCAGAGTTGCATCA
>DOUW01000083.1:2958-6279 GCA_003520365.1 Massilia sp. | reverse complement strand
GCCCGAGGCGACCCAGACTTCGCCGCCGCATTCCATGCGTACCTGGGCTGAACCCAGCACGTGGCCGGCCGGGTGCAGCGAGATCGTGACGCCGTTGTGGACGATGCGCTCGCCATATTCCAGCCCGTCGACGGTGATCTCGCCCAGGCGCGAGCGCAGCACGTGCACGCCGGGCGCGGCCGTCAGGTAGCGTCCGTGGCCGTAGCGCGCGTGGTCGCCGTGCGCGTGCGTGATCACGGCCCTGTCCACCGGCCGCCAGGGGTCGATATAGAACTGGCCAGGGACGCAGTACAGGCCTTCCTTGCGCACCACTACCATGTCGCCCATACGGTCCTTTCGCGTTATGCAGGTGAGACAAAGTCTGCCATGAAACTGCGGTGCTCGCCGTCCGGGAAATCGATGCCGACCTGGTCGCCGGCCACGCTGGTCACGACGCCCTCCCCGTACTTCGCCACCTTCACACGCATGCCGGTGTCGAACTGCGGGCCGGCCGGTTCCGGTTCGGGCTCGTGGTCGAACTCGTCGTCGCGGATCTCGATGTCTTCCAGCGCCAGCGCCGGCGGGTTCAGGCAGTTGTCGCAGCGGCAGCACTTCTCGAAGCCCTCGACCTCGTCGCCGAAGTAGTCGAGCAGCAGCTTCCAGCGGCAGAAGCCGCTCACCGCGTAACTCACCATCTTCTCCAGTGCCTCGCGGTCGTGTTCCTGCTTCTGCACGTAGACCTCGGCCAGCTGCTCGAAGGTGACCGCCTTCGGTTCGGCGTTGGTCAGGACAAATTCGAGCTTGCGGTTCTGGCGCACCAGCTTGGCGTCTTTCAGCAGCTTGAGGCAGACCTTGACCTTGGCTTCGTTCAGGTCGCCGAGCTTGTCCTCGATGCGCTCGCTGGTCACCGGCCCCTCCTCGGCCAGTTCCCTGGCGGCCTCGTAGACCGAGCGGATCTCCGCCGCGTCGGGGTAATGCTTCACCAGAAAGAACTGCTGGACGCGCTTGTCGTCTTGCAGGAACAGCAGCGTGCACTTGGCGTCCCCGCCGTCGCGCCCGGCCCGTCCCGACTCCTGGTAATAGGATTCGAGGTTGGCCGGGATCTGCAGGTGGACCACGAAGCGCGTGTCGGGCTTGTCGATGCCCATGCCGAAGGCATTCGTCGCGACCATCACGCGCCGCTCGTCGTTCATGAACAGGTCCTGGTTGGCGCGGCGCTCGGCGGCCGGCAACTTGCCGTGGTAGATCGTCACCGACTCGCCCGCCTCTTCCAGGATGCGGTGCATTTCCTCGGCCGCCTTGACGGTGGCGGCATAGACGATGCCGACGCCCTCGGTCTCGGCCACCAGACGGCGCGCCTCGGCGAACTTCTCGTCCAGGCTCGTTACCTGCAGCACGCTGTAGTGCAGGTTGGCCCGGTAGATGCCGGTATTGATGACCTTCATGCGCGTCCGGTTCAGCTGACGGCCGATGTCCTCGATCACCTCGTCGGTGGCGGTGGCGGTCAGCGCCAGCACGGTCGGGCTGCCGATGGCCGCGATCGCCGCCGCCATCTCGATGTAGGCCGGGCGGAAGTCGTGGCCCCATTGCGAGATGCAATGGGCCTCGTCGATGGCGACCAGGCTCACGTTGGCGCCCTTCAAGATGGCGATGAACTCCGGCGAAGCCAGGCGCTCGGGGGTGCAGAACACGATTTCGCAGGTGCCGCCACTGATCGACTCCAGCGCCTGGTGCTCTTCTTCCGCATTCAGGCTGCTGTTGACCTGGCAGGCGCGCACGCCGAGCTCCTCGAGCTTGCCGAGCTGGTCCTTCATCAGCGAGATCAGGGGCGAGACCACTACGGTGGTGCCGCCCAGCATGCGGGCCGGGATCTGGTAGCACAGCGACNNAGCGACTTGCCGCCGCCGGTGGGCATGATCGCCAGCGTATCCTTGCCGTCCAGGACGCTGTCGATCACGCGTTGCTGCCCTTCGCGCAGGTGTTGTATGCCAAACACGGAGCGCAGCAGCTTGCGGATGGAATTACGGCGCACCGCGAGGAGGCCGTTATGGAGGAGTTTGGGTTCGTGTCGGGTCATGATGGCCCTACTCTAGGTCGCGCGCGCGAACCCGGCTATAGGAGACAAGCCATGAAAGATGTAGGAGCGCCGCTGTCGGCGCCGCCGTTCGCCCGTGCCCGCTCATGTTGAGACAGGGGGACAAGGCTTTTTCCTACACAACGGCGGAGTCCGCGCCGATGTCCGGAAAGCGCAAGTGTGTCTAAGATGGCACTGTACACAACGAAAACAACGAACGACACACCGCCCCGGAGAACGATCATGATGCGCTCAATCCCCACCACCCTGACCGCACTGCAACTTGCCCTCGCCAGCGCCGCCGCCTGGCTCCTGTACGAGACCAACGCCCTGCAAGGCGCGGCACTGATGATGTTCCACTGATTTCGGGCCGAATACTTGCCTGCGAGGCAAGTTCGATAGCCCATTCTACTGTAGCCGCGGCCTGAAGCCGCGCACGATAAGGGAAGCGCCGTACCACTGACGTGGCATGGCGCTTTTTGTATGTCGCGCTTGGTTTTCGTAGGGTGGGCACTTGTGCCCACGCGGTCTCACGGGTTGAAACCACGCGGCACGAGGCGCAGCCCGGCGATGTGTCACCGTTGTTTTCAATTGCCGACACATAGCAAGCGCCGTACCGCGTGGGCACGAGTGCCCACCCTACGAAAAACGCCATCGCGACAATGTCGGGATGGCGTTTTCACTTTCATGCATGCGGCCCGCGGGCCGCACCGTCTTACGCTGCCTTGGCGTCCAGCGCCTCGGTCTCTTCCGTCGGCAGGCGCATCAGGTAGTCGAAGGATGCCAGGGAAGCCTTGGCGCCCTCGCCCACGGCGATGACGATCTGCTTGAACGGCACGGTGGTCACGTCGCCGGCCGCGAACACGCCCGGGATCGAGGTTTCGCCGCGCACGTCGACTTCGATCTCGCCGTACGGCGACAGCTCGAGCGTGCCCTTGAGCCATTCGGCGTTCGGGACCAGGCCGATCTGGACGAAGACGCCGGCCAGTTCGACGCGGTGGATCTCGCCGCTGTTGCGGTCCTTGTACGACAGGGCCGTCACCTTCTTGCCGTCGCCATGGATTTCCGTGGTTTGGGCGCTCTTGATCACGTTCACGTTCTTCAGGCTGTAGAGCTTGCGCTGCAGGACCGCGTCGGCGCGCAGTTCCGCGCCGTATTCGATCAGGGTCACGTGCTCGACGATGCCGGCCAGGTCGATTGCCGCTTCCACGCCCGAGTTACCGCCGCCGATCACCGACACGCGTTTGCCCTTGAACAGCGGGCCGTCG